>NZ_JBQDYQ010000004.1:0-138982 GCF_052105255.1 Brevibacterium sp. | reverse complement strand
TATCGGTGGTCCCCAACCGCACGATCGGGTGGTCCCCAAAGCTTCAAATACTCACCTGCTATCAAGAACCCACCGAGAGACGCAAGAAGTGTCGCGATGCTAATGATGATCTGGCTGAAGAGTGTTGAATCCATTGAACCTACTTCTCATTCTGCATCGGCCCTGCCTCGTCACAGTGCAGAACGCCATCGCAAAACCTTGCCGTGACGTTGAGCGCGTCGACCCCCTGCATCATCGGAATCGCAATTCGCAGATCGAGCACTCGATCTGCCCGTCGCGTCAATCCATGACCTGAAGTGCAGAAGACGAGGGCCAAGTCTTGTTGATCATCTGCAACGCGCCAGTCGAGGGTGAACGACCGCACCCGCACCGCCATACAAGCCACGAACTAGCCTGCCTCATTACGCCCTTGAATACCCTGCAGCCGGGCTGAGGTCCTCGTCCACGGCACTTGGAACACGATGCCCATAGAAACACGAATACAGCGCCGATCGAGCGGGCCACCACTTCTCGTGTTGGCATCAGCTCCGAGACTCTTCATTCCCCGGGGCAAGTCCCCGGAACCGCTCAAAGAATCTGGAGAGTGCTTCGATGACCCGCTTCTTCTTGTCGCCGTGATTAACCTCGCGGTTAAACCGTGAAACTGGCGGCAGGATTCCGATGATCTCAGTTCCCGCCGTATGCAACTGGCCGTCCCGGAACGCCGCCTCGATGAAAGCTTGCGTCGATTCTGGTTTGAGTCCCTCCGCGTCGATGATCGCCTGGATCTCAGCATCACGTTTGGCTGCGACAAACGCTTCCCATTGCTCGTCGATTCCGCCAAGCTGCGAGACTGACTCAACGAAGTCCTCGACGAGGTCGCGCTTGCTGCGCAGGCTCGGGCTCGCGTCGACGGCGCGCGTGATCTCCGCACGGACTTCTTTGTCGTTGCAGTCGCCCTTCTCGGTGCGGAGTTTCTCGACGAGCATGAGGATGTAGTCGACATTGATCTCGACCTGCTTGACCAGCTCGATCTCGAACACAACGTCGTCGTTGATGCGCTCTTTGTCGCCATCGCGATCACGGGTGAACTCATCGCGAAGGCGGAGGTAGATGCTCGTGTAGTCCTGCCGCTGTCGCTCTGTGAGTGGGTCGTTGCCGTCGAAGTCGTCAAAGGACGTGAGGATATTCCGCAGCCGCAGAATTGCGCCGAATAGCTGGATAAAGTCTTTCTGAGCCTGCTCGCCCACGATCTGCTGCCCGATCGGGAAGCGCGTGACCAGCTCGGTCACCTTGTCGACATACTCGCCGTAGTAGTCCCCGTACGGTTTCAGGAGCACGACGCCGCGGGCATCCTTGTTGCCGAACAGCTCCAGCGCCGCGTTCGTCTCTGCCTCGAGGTCGCGGAAGGCAACGATGTTGCCGTAGGTCTTCACCGAGTTGAGGATGCGGTTCGTGCGCGAATACGCCTGGATCAGGCCGTGCGCGCGCAGGTTCTTGTCGACGAACAGCGTGTTCAACGTCGTGGCGTCGAAACCGGTGAGGAACATGTTCACCACGATGACCAGGTCGATCTCGCGGTTCTTCATCCGCTGCGACAGATCCTTGTAGTAGTTCTGGAACCGGTCCGCGCTCGTGTCGTAGCTGGTCCCGAACATGTCGTTGTAGTCCTGAATCGCGTCTTCCAAGAACGAGCGCGCGTCAAGGTCGAGCGCATCGGTGTCGAACGCTTCATCATCGAGGATGCCGTCGGCTTCGGCCTCGTTCGCGCCGTAGCTGAAGATCAGCCCGATCTTCAGGCGCTTGTCCGGTGGAAGCTCCGCCATCTGCATCTGGAATTGGTTGTAGTAGCGGCGCGCGGCATCGATCGACGCGGTCGCGAACAGCGCGTTGAATCCGCGAACTCGCTTCCGCTCCTTGAGTGCCTCCGCCTGACGCCGACCCCGCACCGAGTCGGCGACGTTCGTCACGACTCCGTGCTCGTAGCTCGATGAGCGCTTCGTCTTCTGATCGAAGTGTTCCAGGGTGTAGGCCACGACGTCCCGGATCCGACGCACGTCCAGGAGAGCTCGCTCGCGGTCGATCGCAGAGACCTGTGAGTCGTCGGGGTTCCCGACCTTGATGGTGTTGATGTAGTCGATCCGGAACGGCAGCACGTTCTTGTCTGTAATGGCGTCAACGATCGTGTACGTGTGCAGCTTGTCGCCGAACGCCTGCTCGGTCGTGCGCAGCTGAGGATTTCCACCGCTGCCGGCGTTCGCGGCGAAAATAGGCGTGCCGGTGAATCCGAACAGGTTGTACCGTTTGAACGCGCGCGTGATGTCGGTATGCATGTCGCCGAACTGCGAACGGTGGCACTCATCGAAGATGATCACCGCGTGGCCCGAGAACACCTCGTGGCCCTTGTTCGCCTTGATGAACGTCGACAGCTTCTGGATCGTCGTGATGATGATCCGCGCACCGGGGTCCTCGAGCTGTTTCTTCAGTACCGCCGTCGACGTGTTTGAGTTCGCTGCGCCCTTCTCGAAACGGTCGTACTCACGCATCGTCTGGTAGTCGAGGTCCTTGCGGTCCACGACGAAAAGCACCTTGTCCACACTCCGCATCTTCGATGCGAGTTGCGCTGCCTTGAACGAGGTAAGTGTCTTGCCCGATCCGGTAGTGTGCCAGATGTAGCCTCCGGCGTCGACGGTGCCGAGTGACTTGTAGTTCGTCGAGATCTGGATCTTCTGCAGGATCCGCTCAGTCGCGACGATCTGGTACGGCCGCATCACCAGCAGGTCGCGATCCGCGGTGAGCACGCAGTACTTCGTCAGGATGTTCAACAGCGAGTGCTTCGCGAAGAACGTCTTCACAAATGCCGTCAGCTCGGCGATCGGCTGGTTGTTCGCATCGGCCCACCAGCTGGTGAACTCAAACGAGTTGCTCGTCTTCCTGCCCTTCCCGGCACCGCCAGACTTCTTCTGCTCGGCCAGGTGCCTGTTGCGGGTGCTGTTAGAGTAGTACTTCGTGAGCGTGCCGTTGCTGATCACGAACAATTGCACGTACTCGAACAGGCCCGAGCCGGCCCAGAAGCTGTCGCGCTGGTAGCGGTTGATCTGGTTGAAGGCCTCGCGGATGTCGACGCCTCGGCGCTTCATTTCGATGTGCACCATCGGCAGCCCGTTGACGAGCACGGTCACGTCGTAACGGTTGGCGTACTTCGCACCGCCCTCGCCAGTGTCACCCTCGCCGCGC
The DNA here is from genome assembly GCF_052105255.1 of Brevibacterium sp. NCBI lineage: Bacteria > Bacillati > Actinomycetota > Actinomycetes > Micrococcales > Brevibacteriaceae > Brevibacterium > Brevibacterium sp. The sequence goes on along the minus strand of NZ_JBQDYQ010000004.1, from coordinate 135,766 downwards.
CCGATCTCGTACTGGTTGATGACCTGCAGCCGATTGTTGTGGATATTCGTCTTGTCAACCAGCGCGATGTTCTTCGTCGACCCGTCGTCACGCCTGAGGATCTGGACGTGATCCTCCTGGACACGCACGGTTTTTTCCACGATGCCGTCGTTGGCACCCGCGATCTTCGTCGTGTAGAACTGCTCCCACTCAGCATTTGAGAAGGAGATCTTGTTGACCTTCTCGAGTTGCATGCGCAGGTTCGCGACCAGCTCGGCCTCGGAGGTGATCGGCAGGTAGTCGTACGCCTGCCCCTCGAGGAGCCGGATCACCTCGTTCTCGAGTGCAGACTCCGACTGATACGCATCAGCCTGCGATGGATCGTGAACATACTCGGCGACAACCGTGCTCTCCGACGAGACCGCGATCGGATCGAAAGTACGCGCGGGCGCATCGCTCATACAGTCAGCTCCTTGAACGTCAGGAGGCGGTCGCGATAGTGCTCGTACTGCTTGCGACGAGCAGCGAGCTCAGCCGGGAGGCCGATGCTGATGTCGTTGACGAGGCCGTCAAACCTTTCGAGGCGATCAACGATTCGGTTCTGCTCCTCGATGCTCGGAACCGGAATCGTAAGTCCGGTTACCTGCCCCTTACTCAGGTGGGTCTGGTCAACTCCGTTGTCGTGCTTAAGTAGTCCACGGTTGCGGTCGAGCAGAAAGTGAAGAAACTTCGGATTCATCTCTGCAGTCTCCTTCACGGTAATCCGCGCCACCCGCTGGTTGATTGCGTAGCTGTCGTTGCGATCAACAAAGAACGTCCGCGCCAGGGCCCGCCCATTCGGCAGGTCACTAAGCACCAGAGCAACATCGCCAGTTCGCCCCGGCGTGAGCACGTCCGCAAGTGGTACGTATCGATTGGCTTCACCATTCCGGGAGATGAAACGCGCCGTCACAAGTGGAATCTCCGCGCCATCAACCACAAGCTTCTCGTGGGCCTTACCGTTGGCATAAACGGCGACTTCGTCCAGACGGCGGCGGGGAACTTCTTCCTTGAATGTCAGGCACTCGGCACGATAGTGCTCGTACTGGGTTCTCCGGGCTTCCAGCTCCGCTTCCAGCTCCGCTTCCAGCTGAGTGAACTTATCCAGTACTCGCACGATCTCGCGCTGCACCTCGAGAGGCGGCACCGGGATTCGGAACAAGGAGTACTTGCCAATCCAGTGACGAGCATGGTCTTGCGGTTCGAAACCGATGCATTGCATGGCGAAATAAATATAACGAATCAGCGCTGGCGCACCTGCGCGAAGCGTAAGCATCTTCATTGCCGACGACTTCGCTTTGAACGGGAAGTCAACCCATTTGAATGCCGTCGTGAAGTCATCGAAGATCAGTACGGGGGATTCCTGATTCGCCGAATAAACTCCTTTAACTTCATCGGTGTAGCCGAGAATGAACGTCTGCCCGGCGGTCAGGACAGGGGTCGCGTACTCGTCCCGATAATCGGTAGACGCGACGAGGTATCTCCCTGGCTGCTCATAGTCGAGTAGCTCACCAAGACTCATCGTGGGTACCCCATCCGGGCACAGTTCCTGAATCAGTTCATCGATGCGGCTCATGCGAAGAAGTCCTCATCGATCTCTATGACCTTGTAGGTCTCTTTCACTTGCACGCCGACGCCGTACCGGATCATGAGGCTGGTGAGGCGCGTGCCGTCGATCAGGATGATGCGGGTCGGCACGTTCTCGGCGTAGGTGCGTGCGCCGTCGGAGAAGCGGCTGGTTGTGATGAAGACGCCGCTGTCGGCTTTGCCACTGAGTGCTCCAACGAACGCCTGGAGGTCGGGGCGGCCGACAGTGTTGCCGTCTTGGTAACGCTTGGCCTGGATGTAGACGCGGCTGAGGCCGAGGATGTCCTGATCGATGACACCGTCTATGCCACCGTCGTTGCTGAGTTGGGTGACACTGCCGGCCCCGGTGGTGCCACCGTAACCCATTGACAGCAGGAGATCGACAACCGCCTGCTCAAAGAAGCCTGGGTCTTTGTCCTGCAGCCGAGTGAGCAGCTCGACCGCGATCTCGTCGTGGATGCGCTCGATGCCGCTCTGCACCTGCTCGGTAGGAGTCATCGACGACTCTTCTGTCGGAGCGGCCGTTGCAGAATCGCTCGTCTTGCGGGTCGTGGTCGCCACGTACTCGCGGATCGGCGAGCTGGGATCCGCACCGAGCGCCTTGATGTCACGTTCCTTGGCACCGTCCGGAAACAGCTCGATGAGCTGCTTGCCGGCATCGGTGATCTGGTAGTGACCGCGTTTCGGACGCCTGAGCGCGCCGACGTTCGTCAAGAACGAGACGCCCCAGCCGATGCGGTTCTCATACTTGAGAGCGCTCCCGGACGGAAGCATCTCCTTCCTCTGCTCATCGGTGAGCTGCGCCTGATCAGCTACGAGAGGCTGAAACTCGCGCCAGTGGCGGATGATGCCATCGCTCATCACCTTGAGCGTCGGGATCATGAAGCCTTCCCAATTGGGCATGTCCGTCATGACCGCGCACCTTCCAGATCCGCCACGATCTCGTCGATCGCCGTGCGGAGCTCTGCCTGGCGGGCCACGATGCGCGCGATTTCGGCGTTCAGCTCGACGATGTCGACTTCCTCGCGGGTGTCCTCGGCCTCGACGTACGACGACACCGCAATGTTGTAGTCATTCGCGGCGATGTCCTCGTTGCTGACGAAGGTGGTGAAGTAGTCCTCGGGCTCGCGCGTCGTGAACGATTCGAGGATCCTCGCCTGGTGCTCCTCCAGTAGCTTGTTCTTGTTTCCGACGCGCTTGAACTCGGCCGACGCGTCGATGAACAGCACGTCGCTGGTCTTCTTCGACTTCTTCAGCACGAGGATGCAGGTCGCGATCGTGGTGCCGAAGAACAGGTCCGGCGGCAACTGGATCACGGCGTCGATGTAGTTGTTGTCGACAAGGTACTGGCGGATCTTCTTCTCCGCCCCGCCGCGGTACAGCACGCCGGGAAACTCGACGATCGCCGCGGTGCCGTTGACGGCCAGCCAGCTGAGCATGTGCATCGTGAACGCGAGGTCGGCCTTCGACTTCGGCGCGAGGACTCCTGCCGGTGCGAACCGTTCATCGTTGATGAGCAGTGGGTTGGCGTCGCCCTCCCACTTGATGGAGTACGGCGGGTTGGACACGATTGCCTCGAACGGCTCATCGTCCCAGTGCTGTGGGTCGATCAGGGTGTCACCGTGGGCGAGGTTGAAGTCCGCGTAGTTGACGTCGTGCAGGAACATGTTGATCCGCGCGAGGTTGTACGTGGTCAGATTGATCTCCTGGCCGTAGAACCCCTGGCGGACGTTGTTCTTGCCGAGCACCTTGTCGAACTTCAGCAGCAGCGACCCCGATCCGACGGCCGGATCGTAGACCTTGTTGACCTGTGTCTTGCCGACCACCGTGATGCGCGCCAGCAGCTCGGAGACCTCCTGGGGCGTGTAGTACTCACCGCCGGACTTGCCGGCGTTGGCCGCGTACATCTGCATCAGGTACTCGTAGGCGTCACCGAACAGATCGATCGAGTTGTTCTCCCACCGCCCCAGAGGCAGGTCACCGATCGCGTCGAGCAGCTTCACCAGCTTCTGATTGCGCTTGGCGACCGTCGAGCCCAACTTGTTACTGTTGACGTCCATATCGTCGAACAGACCCTTGATGTCGTTCTCGCTGTCCGTGCCCAACGCCGACGCCTCGATGTTCTTGAAGACCCGCTCGAGCGTCTCGTTAAGGTTCTCGTCGTCCGCGGCACGTTCACGGACGTTGGCGAACAGGTCGGACGGCAGGATGAAGAAGCCCTTCTCAGCCACCACCTCGTCGCGCGCGAAGTCCGCCTGCGAATCTGACATCTGCGTGTAGTCGAACGACGCGTCACCGGCCTCATGCTCGCCGTGATTGATGTAGGCCGTAAGGTTCTCGGAGATGAAACGATAGAACAGCATCCCCAGCACGTAAGACTTGAAATCCCACCCGTCAACACTGCCGCGAAGGTCATTTGCGATGCGCCAAATCGTCTTGTGCAACTCGGCTCGCTGCGCCTCTTTGGTGGTCGGTGCCATAGGTCTATCTCCTCCGCGCCACTGCGCAATTACGGTACTGGGTGGTTTACATCTCAGGCTATCGCGCACCACTGACATCGAGTCGAGTCGACATCACTTAGTTGCGTAAAAAGCCACAGCTGCTGCTGCAGTCACGTTCAACGAGTCGACGCCGCCCAACATCGGTATCGTCACACGGCGATCGAGTAGAGCATCAGTTTCCCTCGTGATCCCGTGACCCTCAGTCCCGAACACAAGAGCAAGCTTATCGTGGTCTTCGGCCACCAGATCATCAAGTGTGATCGCGCCGTCCCCCAGCGTCAGGCCGGCCACGACGTAGCCAGCCTCCTTGAGGTCAGCGATGCCCTTCTTCCACTCAGGGATCCGTGTCCACGGCACTTGGAAGACTGTGCCCATCGAGACTCGTACCGACCGCCGGTACAAGGGGTCAGCACATGTGGGTGATACCAGCACAGCGTCGAGGCCCAGAGCCGCAGCATTGCGGAAGGCACTGCCCACGTTGGTATGGTCAACTAGGCCCTCCAAGACCGCAACCCGGCTGCGTCCGCTCGACCCAGCGACGGGTTCCGGATGGGGTATTTTAGGACCACACACGTTCGTATGATCGACGATGTCCTCGATGACGACGAGGCGCCTGGCATCGGCGATCAGGGAGGCGACCGGGGCAAGGACAGGTCGGGCCATCGCGGCCAGCGCACCTCGGTGGAGGTGGAATCCGGTCAGTGTTTCGACCGCGGAATCCGTGCCGATGAAGATCGGCACATCGCTTTCAGAGATGATGTCGGCCAAGTCGAACAGCCATTTCGGGCTGGTCAGGAACGACCGGGGCGACATTCCGACGGCATGAGCGCGGCGGATGATCTTCGAGGATTCGGCGATGAACAGCCCCTCGGCCGGTTCGCGCACGCTGCGCAGGGCGACATCGGTCAGCTGCGTATAGTCGCGCATCTCATCCAAGCCGCCGACGGCCAGATCTGCTTCGTCGAAGAAGCGCAGACGTTCGACGGCGATCCCGAATTCAGCGGACCGGTCGATGACCTGCTGCCGAGTCATGGGAGCCTTGGCCGGAGTATTCACAGCGCACTTCCGTTCACAGTGTGAGGATCCTCCAGATCGCCACGAGGCCGAGGGCCACGATGACGGCGCGCAGCAGCACCGGCGAGAACTTCCGCCCGATACGGGCGCCGTAGTACCCGCCGATGAGGGAGCCGATGGCGATGCAGACGACGGCGATCCAGTTGATCCGGTCGTGGCCGACGATGATGTACGTGCTCGCCGAAACCGTATTGACGACGAGGACGAGGACGTTCTTCAGCCCATTGAGTCGCTGCAGATCATCGGGCAGCAGCAGACCGAGCAGGGCGATGAGGATGATGCCCTGGGCGGCCGCGAAGTAGCCGCCGTAGATTGCGGTGAGGAAGACGACGGTGAGCACGGCGATGTACCGGCCGGTGGACAGGCGATCCCCCGCCGAGGCGGCCCGATGTTCGACCCCGGCGGCCTCGGCACGGCGCAGGGACCGGCTCTTCAGGTAGCGGGAGAGATACGGCTGCCCCACGACCATGATCAGAGCCACGACGAGGAGGACCGGCACGATCGTCTCGAACGCGTCCTCGGGCAGGTGCAGCAGCAGATACGCCCCGGTCAGCGACCCGAGCAGAGAGGCGGGAACGAATCCGAGGATCCGCTTCCACTGCCCCCGCAGCTCTTCACGGTATCCGAACGAGGAGGCGATATTGCCGGGGATGAGCCCCACCGCGTTGCTCATCGTCGACACCACCGGCGGTACTCCGAAGGCGACGAGCGCCGGGAAGGTGATGAGCGTTCCGGAGCCGACGACGGCGTTGATGCCTCCCGCAGCGATTCCGGCGACGATGACCAGGAGGATCTGCCACGGCTCAAGGCTCAGATTCGCCAGGAACTCCATGCTCAGAGGGCGGAACGTGCGTGGTAGCGCTGACCGTCCCGAGTGAGCTTGACGTCGATGCCGAAGGTCGCCGCAAGGTTCTCCGCCGTCAGGGTCTCCTCGATCGGACCAGCGGCCAGATCGGTGCCCTCGGACAGCAGGAGCACATGCGTGATGCCCTCCGGGATCTCCTCGACATGATGGGTGACCATGATCGTGGCCGGCGCCCATTTCGACGAGAGGATCTCCGAGAGCGCACCGAGCAGCTCCTCACGCCCGCCGAAGTCGAGTCCGGAGGCCGGCTCGTCGAGCAGCAGCAGCTCCGGGTCGGTCATGAGCGCACGCGCGATCTGCACTCGCTTGCGTTCACCCTCGGACAGTGTGCCGAAGGTGCGATCGGCTAGATGTGTGATGTGGAACGCGGCCAGCAGATCGCGGGCGCGGTCGATGTCGTCCTGCTCGTATTCCTCCACCCAGCGTCCGGTGACGCCGTACGCGGCGGTGAGCACGGTGTCGAGGACCGCTTCTGAACTGGGAATTCGGTTGGCCAGAATCGTCGAAGCATAGCCGATGCGCGGCCGCAGTTCGAACACGTCGACGCGCCCGAGCTGCTCCTCGAGGATGCTGACGGTCCCCTTCGTCGGATGCATACGACCGGCCGCGAGTTCGAGCAGGGTCGTCTTGCCCGCACCGTTGGGTCCGAGTACCGCCCAGTGCTCGCCTTCGGCGACGGTCAGCGAGAAATCGTCGAGGAGGAAATTGGTCCCCCGGCGCACGGACACAGAATCCAGATTCAGGACTTCACTCATATCCTCAGACTCTATCGCAGTCGAGCCGTCTATCCTGGTTCGACATGGACCTGACGACCGACTCACTGCTGCTGACCCTGGCACTCAACCACCGACTGCGCTCGACCCTGCCCCCTGACGAGGTGACCTCTGCCTTCCTCGACGATGACCGTGATGTTCCTCTCATCGTCGCCGATGAGGTCTTCGCCTCATCCGTCCCCACCGGCCTGCTCCTGTTCATCGCCGAGGCGGCCGCCGCCGGAATCACCCATGCGCGCTTGGCGCTCCACCACCCGTCCCTGCCGCATACGACTCCCCCGGTCGATCGCGCCGCCCGGACGAAGGTCGGACGCCACACCGCCCCCGTCGTCCTCCACCGCGGCGACGAACAGGCGGCGATCGCCCTCATCGGCGCCGAGGCGAACGTCGAGATCCTCGCGTGTGCGCCCACCGTCTTCCGCCCCGTCACGGTCGGAACCGCTCCGGAGGCGCTGCGGCGGCTGCGGCTGCTGGTGATGGAAGGTCTGCGCCTCATCGAGACCATCGACGTCCCCGAGGACTGGCGGCAGGGACCGTGGCGTGACTGGCAGGAGGAGCTGTCGACGCTGCATCCGATCTCCCGACTCATCCCCACCGAGGCGGATTCCCGAGCGATCTACGCCGCCCTCGACATCCACCACCGGATGCGCAGCGTGCTCGCCCCTGCGACGGTCGCGCCGGCCGAGTTCGGGGCGCTGCTGTCTCAGCTGCACCCCGCTGCCGCGGACTACATCATGGCTGTGGCTACGATGAAGGGGTGAATGAGACGCCTGAAGCCACCGCCTCCCAGATTCCCGTCCAGCTGCTCGTCATGGACGTCGACTCGACGTTCATCAACGAAGAGGTCATCGACCTCATCGCCGCCCATGCCGGGGTCGGGGACCAGGTCGCCGACATCACCGAACGCGCCATGGCCGGTGAGCTCGACTTCGCCGAATCCCTGGCCGAACGAGTCGCCCTGCTGACCGGGCTGCCGGAGACCGTGCTCGATGAGGTGCGGGAGCAGATCACCCTCACCGAGGGGGCCGCCGACCTGGTCTCGGCGGTGCACACCTCAGGTGGTCAGGTGGCCTTGGTCTCCGGCGGCTTCACCGCCATCATCGCTCCCGTCGCCGCACAGCTGGGCATCACCGACGTCTTCGCCAACGGACTCGACATCGATGACGGGAAGCTGACCGGGCGGACGAACGGCCGTGTCATCGACCCGAGCGCCAAGGCCGAGATCGTCGAGGATCTGCTCGCTGCCGGCGGATACGATCGTGCCGCCTCGGTGGCGGTCGGGGACGGCGCCAATGACATCGGCATGATCGAGGTCGCCGGTCTCGGAGTCGCCTTCTGTGCGAAGCCGGCTCTCGTCGCCGCAGCAGACGCGTCCGTGGAGACACGTGACCTGCGAGCCGTGATCGATCTTGTGGCTGCCCGTGCAGACGGGTGAGCGATCTCGTCGAGGGCGTGGCACCGGTGCCATAGACCGCTGACTGACCGAAGACGCCTGTGGCGCTGACGAATGTTTCGTCAGCGCCACAGGTGTCTTGGATCGCGTCGGTCAGTCGGAGTGTTCAGACTCCGTGGAAGACTCGGATCTGCGGGGCAGGGTAGTGTCCCGGCTGCACGTCCCAGCTCTCGAGGTCGAAGACCGCGATCGAGGAGGGACGGAACGTGTCGGGAACCCCGCCTACCGGATTGAGGTGACCGACCACCTCGGCGACGGTCGGCTGGTGGCCCACGATATACGCGCACTGCGCATCCGCGGGAATCGAATTGATCGCATCCAGCCAGTCGTCGACGGACCCGGCGTAGAGCGAGGGATCCTCACGCAGGGTCAGCTCACCCGGTTCGTCAAGGTTTCGGCCATAAGCGCGGTTGACCGCTTCGACGACGGCCTGACCGGTCTGCACGGTGCGCCGGGCTGCCGAGGCGATGGCCACATCGGGTGACCAGCGCTCGGCGATCTCGGCTCCGGCTTCGACGGCCTGAGCCAGGCCCTTCGCATCCAGGGACCGTTCGAAGTCGGTGGGACCATGCGCTTCCGCCTTGGCGTGGCGGGCGAGGATGAGCACAGGCATGGGCTGTCTCAGGCTCCGGTGGAGTGGAATCCGCCGTCGACGTGGATCATCTCGCCGGTGGTGGCGGGGAACCAGTCGGAGAGCAGAGCGACGATGGCCTTGCCGGCAGGGGTGGTGTCCTTCTGGTCCCAACCCAGGGGTGCGCGGTCGCCCCACATGTCTTCGAGCGTTCCGAAACCGGGGATGGAGGTGGCGGCGGTGGTCTTCAGCGGTCCCGCCGAGACGAGGTTGACGCGCACACCGTCTTCGCCGACGTACTTCGCGAGGTAGCGGGCGGTCGATTCGAAGGCGGCCTTGGCCACACCCATCCAGTCGTAGACCGGCCATGAGATCGTCGCATCGAAGGTCAGCCCGACGATTCCGGCGCCCTTGTTGAGCACGGGCTTCGCGGCCACGGCGATGGCCTTGAGCGAATACGCGGAGACGTGGATGGCCGCGGACACGGAGTCCCACGGGGTGTCGAGGAAGACCCCGCCGAGGGCGTCCTTCGGGGCGAAGGCGATGGCGTGGACGATTCCGTCGATGTTGCCGCCGAGGCGCTCGGGCAGGGCGTTCAGATCCTCTTCGTTCGTGGCGTCGAGTTCGATGACCTGGGGGGTCTGCGGCAGACGTTCGGCGATCACCTGAGTGATCTTCATCTGGCGGCCGAAGCTCGAGAGGATGACCTCGGCTCCCTGCTCCTGGGCGATGCGAGCAGCGGCGAAGGCGATCGACGCCTCGGTGAGCACGCCGGTGACGAGAATGCGCTTTCCGTCAAGAATTCCCATGGTGGTCCTTTCGAAAGGAAGGTTGTTGCGTGTGCATGACGCCGCTTCGGGCGGTGTCTCTGTATCGAAGTCTACGGGTTGTGGCCCGGCCAGGCCGCATCGTCTGCGGCCCAGGATCCGGTTGTGGCCGGCCCGGCGCCGTCTGGATCAGTGGCCCATTCCCAGTCCGCCGTCGACGGGGATGACGGCACCGGAGATGTAGGCGGCTTCGTCGGAGGCCACCCAGCGGACGACCTTGGCGACCTCACCGGGTTCGGCGAATCGCTTGGCCGGGATGGTGGCGAGATATTCCTTCTGCTGCTTCTCGCTGAGTTCATCGGTCATATCCGTGCGGATGAAGCCGGGGGCGACGACATTGGCGGTGATTCCGCGGGAGCCGACCTCGCGGGTGATGGAGCGGGCGAAGCCGACGAGTCCGGCTTTCGACGCCGAGTAGTTCGCCTGGCCGGGGACGCCGTAGAGTCCCGACACCGACGAGATGAGGACGATGCGGCCCCTCTTCGCGCGGATCATCCCGGTGATTCCGCGCTTGACGGTGCGGAAGGCACCGGTGAGATTCGTGTCGATGACGGATTCGAATTCGTCATCGTTCATCCGCATGAGCAGATTGTCGGCGGTGATTCCGGCATTGGCCACGACGACCTCGACAGGCCCGAGCTTCTCCTCGATCTCGGTGAACGCCCGATCGATCGATTCGCTGTCCGTGACATCGGCGGCCACGGCAAGAGCACCCTCCGGGGCCTGACCGTTGCGGGAGGTGACGGCCACCTTGTCCCCCTGGGCGAGGAATTCCTCGGCGATGGTGCGGCCGATTCCGCGGTTGCCGCCGGTGACGAGGACTGTGCGTGGTTCTGACACGTGGGTCTCCTGTTGATCGACTGTGTTCTTCACATCTGTCGTGGACAAACCTATCCTGTTCTTCGGCCGATGGATACGACTCTCACAAAGGACGAGTATCATGTTTGGCAGTCATCGATCGAAGAAGGATATGGTCAGACACGCTCAGCAGATCACAACGGCAGATACCGCCCTTGATGACGATATGCGGTCCCGGATCATCAAGTATTCGATCACCATGGGCATCAGGACGGTCTGCTTCGTGGCCGCCTATTTCGCTTTCGTCGCCGATCTGCACATCCTCACGTGGATATGCGTGGCAGGTGCCGTCGTCCTCCCCTACCCTGCGGTGATCTTCGCCAATGCGGGCCGCGAACGCACCAGCGATGATCGTTCCGCACTGCTCGAACAGGCCCCGCTGGCGGAGCTGCCGCCGGCGCGCGGTGAGACGATCTCCGGCGACACCCTCGACGGGGAGACCGTCGAAGAGGAAACCGTCAACGACGCAGATCCCGGAGGCGGCGACCGGTACACGACCGATCCAGGCGCGGATCACCAGCACGAAACGATCCGGGGCGAGACGGTCCCGGGAAAGACCATCCCGGGAGAAACCGTTCAAGGTGAGACCGTCGACGACAACGACAACGACGACGACAGGAGGGACCAGGTTTGAGCGAGCAGCTGCAGTGTTCCGCGAAGGAATGCAGGGCGTTCGCGACCCGCGCCCTGCTGTGGAACAATCCCCGCGTCCACACTCCCGAGCGGAAGAAGACGTGGTTGGCCTGTGATGAGCATCTCGTCTATCTGCGTGACTTTCTGACGCTGCGCGACTTCTTCATCAGCGACGTCTCCGTCGACGAGATTCCAGAGGATGCAGGTTGAGCCGCTATTCCTTCCTCTTCTCCGCACGCTGGCTCAAATACATCGCCATGGCGATCATCGTCATCATCGCCTGCGTGTTCCTCGCCCTGTGGCAGAAGGACCGCCGCGATCAACGGGAGCAGGAGATCGCGACGATCACCGCGAACTACTCCGCCGACCCCGTCGACATCACCTCGGTGCTCTCGACACCGGATTCCACGCTGGGCACCACCGATGAGTGGACCCAGGTGGAGCTGAGCGGGGAGTTCTCCGACTCCGACACCGTCCTCGCGCGCAATCGCACAGTCGGAGACACACCCGGCTTCTATGTGGTGACCCCGTTCGAGACCACCGATGGTCCCACGATCGCCGTCGTCCGCGGATTCACCGCCGAACAGGATTCCGTGCCGCCGGCGCCGCAGGGTGAGCAGACCGTTGTCGCTCATCTGCGTCCCGCTCAGGACGGGTCCGAGGATGAGAACCCGAAGGGCCTCATCAAAGCCATCGATCCCGCGCGCATTCCCGGAATGGATGACGCCTATTCGCATGTCTATGTCGAGGCCTCACCGGCGCAGACCGGCGGTTCCCCGGAAGAAGGACTGACCCCGCTGCCGATGCCCGAGCTCGATCCGGGCAACCACCTGTCCTATATGCTCCAGTGGTTCGCCTTCGGAATCATGATCATCATCGCCGTGGTCATCTCGGCCCGTCGTGAGCGCAAGGCCGCCGCAGAGGTGGTCGAGCACGGCTCTGCCGACAACGAAATGGTCGTCATCGACAAGGCCGCTCTCGACGCGGGGGCGAAGATCAGTCAGCCCGGCAGCCGCTACGGCCGCAACCGCTGGGCATCACCCACCGTGCGCGGGCAGGCAGAAGCCGACGAGGATGCCTTGTTCGAGGAGCGCTTCCGCTCACAGTGAGCCGGCTCAGGCGAGCGTGACGAGGTCGAGGTACGTGTCGTTCCACAGGTCCTCGTCGCCGTCGGGCAGCAAGAGCACGCGGTCGGGATCGAGCGCGGACACCGCACCTTCATCGTGGGTGACGAGCACGATCGCACCTTCGTAGCGGCGGATCGCTGAGAGGATCTCCTCACGGGAGGCGGGATCGAGGTTGTTCGTCGGCTCGTCGAGCAGCAGCACGTTCGCACTCGAGACCACGAGCGTGGCCAGCGCCAGACGCGTCTTCTCTCCACCGGAGAGCACTCCGGCAGGCTTGTGCACATCGTCACCGCTGAACAGGAACGATCCGAGCACATTGCGCACCGCGGTGTCATCGAGATGCGGGGAGTTCCGCGACATGTTCTCCAGAACGGTGCGCTCGAGGTCGAGAGTCTCGTGCTCCTGCGCGTAGTACCCGAGCTTGAGACCGTGCCCAGGCACGACTTCTCCGGAGTCGGGTTCGTCGAGTCCGGCGAGCAGACGCAGCAGCGTCGTCTTTCCGGCACCGTTGTAGCCGAGAACGACGACTCGTGTGCCCTTGTCGATGGCAAGATCGACACCGGTGAACACCTCGGTCGAACCGAAGCTGCGAGAGAGCCCTTCGGCCGTCAGCGGCACACGTCCGCAGTCGGCCGGGGCCGGGAAGCGCAGATTCGCAACCTTCTCCGTGGCGCGTTCGTCCTCGAGCCCGGCCAGCAGCCGGTCGGCGCGCTTGGCCATCTGCTGGGCGGCGACCGTCTTCGTCGCCTTCGCCATCATCTTGTTCGCCTGAGCGTTGAGCGCCGCGGCCTTCTTCTCGGCATTGGCACGTTCGCGGCGGCGACGCCGCTCATCGTCCTCACGCTGTTTGAGGTAGAGCCGGTAGCCCATCGAATAGATGTCGATGGTCTGACGGGTGGCATCGAGGAAGAAGACCTTGTTGACCACTTCGTCGATGAGGTCGAGGTCGTGGCTGATGATGATCAGACCACCGGAGTAGGCCTTGAGATGGTCGCGCAGCCACAGCACGGATTCCGCGTCGAGGTGGTTCGTCGGCTCGTCGAGGATCATCGTATCCGGAGCCGAGAACAGGATCCGGGCGAGTTCCACACGCCGGCGCTGACCGCCGGACAGCGTCCCGATCTCCTGGCTGATCAGTGCCTCGTCGAGGCCGAGGTTCGCGGCGATGGCGAAGGCTTCGGACTCGGCGGCATAACCGCCGGCGGCGATGAACTCGGCTTCGATGCGCGGGTACCGATCGATGGCCTTCGTCGCCACCTTCTCGTCCGGTGAGGCCATCTGCCGTTCGGCCTTGCGCAGACGCTTGACGAGGACGTCGAGGTCGCGCACCGAGAGGATGCGTTCCATGCCGGTGGCGGTGAGGTCACCGCTGCGCGGATCCTGCGGCAGATAGCCGACGGTGCCGGAGATCGACACGGATCCGGATTGAGCCGGGTGTCCGCCCATGATCACCTTGGTCAGGGTCGTCTTGCCGGCGCCGTTGCGGCCGACGAGACCGACCCGGTCGCCCTTGTCGACGCGGAAAGACACTTCGGACATGAGGGTGCGGGCGCCGACGGCGACTTCGAGGCCGGAGGCCTGAATCATTCTGTCTCCAAACTGCGGCCGATGAGTTCGGCCAGAAATTCTTGGGGGTGGATGCCGCGGGCCCGAGCCCGGGCGACGAGTTCATCCGCGACTGAGGACGGCACACGGCAGGATACGACAGTGGTGTCCGGCCCGGCTGCTGCGGTCACGGGCGCGACGGAAACGTCGTCCTGAGCAACGGGTTCCGTCGAATCGTCTGCCGGTTCGCCCGCCGTCGCGGTCGACGTCCCCGCGGGGACGTATCCGGGGCCTTCCGGCACGGGCGTGCCCTTCTGGAAGGCGGTCGCTGCCGCACGTGCGCGATCATCGGCGGCCTCATTGAGTTCGTGGTTGTTGTGTCCTTTGACCCACTCGAACTCGACCGTCCGCCCGCTCAGTGCCTCATCGAGAGACGCTAAGAGGTCCTTGTTGAGGACTTCTTTTCCATCGGCTTTCTTCCACCCTCTGCGTTTCCACCCCGGCATCCATTTGGTCAGGGCGTTGATGACGTACTGCGAATCACAGTATATCTTCAGCTCGTCGTCGCTGTCCGCGGTCGACCGGAGCAGGTCGAGGACGGCCATGAGCTCACCGCGGTTGTTCGTCGCGTTCTTCCACCCGCCGGCGTGCCAAGAGGTGTCGTCGATGTACCAGGCCCACCCGGCGGGTCCGGGGTTGCCGAGCGCGGATCCGTCTGCGGCAGCGATGATCGTCAATGGTTCTCCTTGGAAAGTCGGATTCCATTCTTTCACGCCGCACTCGGGGTCTCCGGCCGCGGGGCGGTGATCTCCGCGACCCGGCCCGGAGACGATGGCCGGATCGGACGACGATCGCCGAGGCGGGGCGACCTTCTCAGGTCGCCCCGCCTCGGCGATGTGATCGTCCGCGTCCCCACGGGGACGACAGTCTGTTCGACTCAGTCGACGACGAGTTCAGATGTTGAATCCGAGGGCACGCATCTGTTCGCGGCCGTCCTCGGTGATCTTCTCCGGTCCCCATGGCGGCATCCAGACCCAGTTGATCCGGTAGGCCGGCACGATTCCCTCGAGCGACTGTGCGGTCTGGTCCTCGATGACGTCGGTCAGCGGGCAGGCCGCCGAGGTCAGGGTCATCTCGATCACGGCGGTGCCGTCGTCTTCGACCGAGAGTCCGTACACGAGGCCGAGGTCGACGATGTTGACACCGAGCTCGGGATCGACGACGTCCATCATCGCCTCGCGCACTTCGTCGACGCTGGCATTCTGCGGTGCGTCAATGACTTCAGGCATTGTGTTTCTCCTCACGAGCTGCTTGTGCTTGGTTGAGTGCGTCCTTGAACGCCATCCATGCCAGGAGAGCGCATTTGATCCTGGCCGGGAACTTCGACACTCCGGTGAACGCCGCGGCGTCCCCGAGGATCGACTCATCCGCGTCCATTGTCCCACGGGAATGCATGAGTTCGTGGAACGCGCCTTCGATCTCGAGCATCTGCGAAACGGAGGAATCGGCGGCCAGTTCGGACAGCACTGAGGCCGAGGCCATCGAGATCGAACAGCCGTCGCCGGTCCACCGCACCACGATCGTGCCGTCCTCACGCAGTTCGGTTTCGAGTTCGATCTCATCGCCGCACGTGGGGTTCACCTGATGCGAATGTCCGTGCGGTGACGATGCTGCGTCCCGGAGCAGTTCGGTGTTGCCGATGCGTGCCCGCGACTGGTCGAGGATGACCTGCTGGTAGAGCTGCTGCATCTGTGTGCTCATCGCTTCACTCCCCTCCTCAGGCTACTCCGAAGAAGGGCCGCACTTCCGCCAGAGTAGAAAGGAAGCGCGTGCAGTCTTCGACGTTGTTGTACAGATACGTGCTCGCCCGCGTCGAAGCGGTGACCCCGAATCGGCGGTGCAACGGCTGAGCGCAGTGGTGGCCCACCCGCACGGCGATGCCCTGCGAGTCGAGGTACTGTCCGACGTCGTGGGCGTGCACGCCGTCGACGTCGAAGGCCACCGTCCCGATCCGGTCCTCGGCCTCGCCGAGGATGCGGATTCCGGGGATCTGGTCGATCCCGTCGAGGAGGACTCGGGCGAGCTCCTTCTCATGTTCGAGAACATTGTCCAAACCCACCTCGGTGAGGTAGCCGATCGCTGTCGCGAATGCCGCCACCTCGGCGACCGGCTGAGTGCCGGCCTCGAACCGCTGCGGAGCGGGCATGAACTCGGTCTCGGCCATGGTCACCGTGGTGATCATGGATCCGCCGGTGAGCACCGGCGGCAGAGCGTCGAGCAGTTCGGACTTGCCCCACAGCACACCCAGACCGGTGGGGCCGAGAGCCTTGTGAGCGGAGAAGGCGGCGAAGTCGACGTCGAGGTCGACGAAGTCCACCGGCAGATGCGGTACGGACTGGCAGGCGTCGAGCACGACGTAGGCTCCGACTGCGCGGGCCCGTTCGACGAGGCGGTCGACCGGGTTGATCGTGCCGAGGACGTTGGAGACGTGCGTGAACGCGAGCACTTTCGTCGATTCGTCGACGATCGTGTCGAGGTCGGTCAGATCGAGTTCACCGGAATCGGTGACCGGCAGCCAGCGCAGCTGTGCTCCTGTGGAGGCGGCCAGCTGCTGCCACGGCACGAGATTCGCGTGATGCTCCATCTCGGTGACGACGATCGAATCACCGGGGACGAGGGAGAAGCGCTCTGCGTCGTCTCCCCCGAAGCCGTGGCTGGCCCGATCCATGCCGAGGGCCACGATGTTGAGCGCCTCGGTGGCGTTCTTCGTCCAGCACACCTGTTCCGGTGTCCCGCCGACGAGTCCGGCAGCCGCGATCCGACCGTTCTCGAAGGCGTCCGTGGCCTCGACGGCCAGGGAGTGTGCGCCTCGGTGGACGGCGGCGTTGCGCTGCTGGAAGTACTCGACGAAGGTGTCGATGACGCACTGCGGCTTCTGCGATGTCGCGCCCGAGTCGAGATACGTCAGCGGCGACTCCCCGACCCTCACATCGAGGATCGGGAAGTCGCCCCTCAGACGTGAGAACATCAAGCCTTCTCGAAGAAGCGGTCGTAGCCTTCGTTCTCGAGGCGTTCGGCCAGTTCCGGTCCGCCTTCCTCGGCCACCTTGCCCTGGATGATCACGTGGACGTGATCGGGCTTGATGTAGTTGAGGATGCGCGTGTAGTGAGTGATGAGCATGATGCCGACGTCCGTGGCGTCCTTGACGCGGTTGACGCCTTCGGAGACGATGCGCAGCGCGTCGACGTCGAGGCCGGAGTCGGTCTCGTCGAGGACGGCGAACTTCGGCTTGAGCATCTCGAGCTGCAGGATCTCGTGGCGCTTCTTCTCGCCGCCGGAGAAGCCTTCGTTGACATTGCGCGAAGCGAAGGCGGGATCGACGCGGAGGTTCTCCATCGCCTGCTTGAGGTCCTTGGTCCAGTTGCGCAGCTTCGGAGCCTCACCGTCGATGGCGGTCTTGGCCGAACGGAGGAAGTTCGTCACGGTCACGCCGGGAACCTCGACGGGATACTGCATGGCCAGGAACAGTCCGGCCTTGGCACGCTCGTCGACGGACATCTCGAGGACGTCCTCGCCGTCGAGGGTGACCGTTCCGGAGGTCACTTCGTACTTGGGGTGGCCGGCCAGAGCGTAGGCCAGGGTCGACTTGCCGGAGCCGTTGGGGCCCATGATGGCGTGGGTCTCGTTCGTGTTGATGACGAGGTTGATGCCGTTGAGGATGGGCTTGAGACCGGTATCGGTGTTGACACCGACGTGCAGGTCTTCGATTGCGAGAGTGGACATAATGATCCTTCTTCTTCGGTCTTGAGTCAGTTCAGGGTGGTGTTCGGGTCGACGAGGATGCGGCCGGCGATCTCTCTGCAGTCATAGACGGCGACGGGTTCGAACGCCGGCGGATTCACCGGTTTGCCCGTCGTGAGGTCGAACTGCGAGCCGTGCAGCCAGCATTCGATGGTGCAGTCCTCGACGTCTCCTTCGGCCAACGACACCTCACCGTGGGTGCACAGGTCGTCGATGGCGTGGATGGTGCCGTCGGAGTCGCGAGCGATGCAGATCTCGTACTCGCCGACCTCGATGCGCATGGTGCCGCCGGGAGCCACCTCGTCGGTGGCTGCCACGTCGATCATGGTCACAGAACACTCCGGGACAGTTCGTCTTCGATGCGTTCGTTGAGCACGTCTTCGATCTCGGGCACCTGGATCTTCTGGATCACTTCGTTGAAGAATCCGCGGACCACGAGCTGACGAGCGACATCCTCGGGGATGCCGCGGCTCATCAGGTAGAACAGGTGCTCCTCATCGAAGCGACCCACCGAGGAGGCGTGGCCGGCACCGGCGATGTCACCGGTCTCGATCTCGAGGTTCGGCACCGAGTCGGCGCGGGCGCCATCGGTGAGGATGAGGTTCCGGTTGAGCTCGTAGGTGTCGATATCGAGGGCTTCGGGACGGATGAGCACATCGCCGATCCACACGCTGCGCGCGTCCTTGCCCTGCAGAGCGCCCTTGTAATGGACGTTCGACTGGGCCTTCGGCGAGTTGTGGTCGATGTAGGTGCGGTGCTCGAGGTGCTGACCGGCATCGGCGAAGTAGAGTCCGAGCAGTTCGGCCTCTCCCCCGGCTGCCGAGTAGCGCACGTTCGTGTTCAGGCGCACAACGTCACCGCCGAGGGTGATGTGGATGTGCTTGAACTTCGCATCCTTGCCCACGATCGCATCGTGCTGACCGAGGTGCTGGGAGCCATCGTCCCACAGCTGGAGCGATACGAAGGTCACGTCCGCACCATCGCCGATGACGAGGGAGACGAGTTCGGAGTACCGGGCCAGTCCCTCGTGTTCGACGACGATGGTCGCCTTCGAATTCGCACCGACCGTGACGACGACATGGCCGTGGCCGAGTGCCTCACCGGTGCCGTCGGCGTGGATAATTGCGGCCCGCTCGAGTTCGGTGTCCGCGGGGACCGAGTAGTGCGTCACCGCAGAGGCGCGGTTGGCGGCGACGGCCGCGGCGCGGTCCTCGGGCTCGAGGATGCCCAGTTCTTGAGCCGACTCGAGCGAGATCTCCTCGACGGACAGTCCCGCGGGCAGGTCCGACTCGAACTTCAGCGTCGCCTCGGTGGCGGTGTCCTCGAAGAACTCGCTGAACTTGCGGACAGGAGAGAAGCGCCATTCCTCCTCCCGGCCGGTGGGCACGGGGAAGTCGGCGACATCGAAGCTGCGCGTGCGCGCATCGCGCTTCGAATCGGGCACCTGGACCTCGGAACCGTGCGAGTGCTCCGAAAGGCCAAGCGGATTGGTGGTATCAGTCACAGATTTACTCCTTTGAGTGCAGTGGGCGCTGGGTCGGGTCTCAGCCGACCGCGCCTTCCATCTGCAGTTCGATGAGGCGGTTGAGTTCGAGGGCGTACTCCATCGGGAGCTCACGTGCGATGGGCTCGACGAAGCCGCGCACGATCATCGCCATCGCCTCGGTCTCCTCCATGCCGCGGGACATGAGGTAGAAGAGCTGATCCTCACTGACCTTGGACACGGTGGCCTCATGGCCGAGTGTGACGTCGTCTTCGCGGATGTCGATGTAGGGGTACGTGTCCGAACGGGAGACGTTGTCGACGAGCAGAGCGTCGCAGAGGACGTTGTTCGACGAACCTTCGGCACCCGGGTGCACGTGGACGAGTCCGCGATAGCCGGCACGGCCGCCGCCGCGGGCCACGGACTTCGACACGATCGACGAATGGGTGTGCGGAGCGGCGTGGACCATCTTCGCACCGGTGTCCTGGTGCTGCCCCTCGCCGGCGAAGGCCACGGACAGCGTCTCACCACGGGCGTGCTCGCCGGTGAGCCAGATGGCCGGGTACTTCATGGTCACCTTCGAGCCGATGTTCCCGTCGACCCATTCCATGGAGGCGCCCTCTTCGGCGATGGCGCGCTTGGTGACGAGGTTGAACACGTTGTTCGACCAGTTCTGGATCGTCGTGTAGCGGACCTTCGCATCCTTCTTCGCGATGATCTCGACGACGGCCGAGTGCAGGGAGTCGGTCTTGTAGATCGGTGCGGTGCAGCCCTCGACGTAGTGGACCGAGGACCCCTCGTCTGCGATGATGAGCGTGCGCTCGAACTGGCCCATGTTCTCCGTGTTGATGCGGAAGTAGGCCTGCAGCGGGATCTCAACGTGGACGCCCTTGGGGACGTAGACGAACGAGCCGCCGGACCAGACGGCGGTGTTCAGTGCGGCGAACTTGTTGTCACCGGAGGGAATGATCGAGCCGAAGTACTCTTCGAAGATCTCCGGGTGCTCGCGCAGACCGGTGTCGGTGTCCATGAAGATGACGCCCTGAGCCTCGAGCTCTTCGTTGATCTGGTGGTAGACGACCTCGGACTCGTACTGTGCGGCGACGCCGGCGACGAGGCGCTGCTTCTCCGCCTCGGGGATGCCGAGCTTGTCATAGGTGTTGCGGATGTCCTCGGGCAGGTCTTCCCAGGACGTCGCCTGCCCCTCGGTGGAGCGGACGAAGTACTTGATGTCGGCGAAGTCGATTCCGGTGAGGTCGGCACCCCAGTTCGGCATCGGCTTCTTGTCGAACAGGCGCAGGGCCTTGAGCCGACGCTTGAGCATCCACTCGGGTTCGTCCTTGAGCTTCGAGATGTTGCGGACGACTGCCTCGCTCAGGCCGCGTTCCGCGGTCGCGCCGGCGTCGTTCTCGTCGTGCCAACCGTATGCGTACTGCCCGAGGTCTTTGAGCTCGGGATTCGCATCGATGATCCGATTTCCTGTGTCAGTCATCGTGAACCTCCTTGAGGTCGATCATTGCTGTGGATGAGTGGTCTGGTCAGTTCCGAAGTCGGAATGTGGGTGGTGCACACATGGTCGCCCTGCGCCAGCGAGGACAGCCGGCGCACGTCGACGCCGAGGTAGTCGGAGAACATCGCGAGTTCCGCTTCGCAGATCTCCGGGTACTCCGCCGCCACGGCCTGGATCGGGCAGTGTCCCTGGCACAGCTGCATCGCCTCCAACGGGGTCCCGGCCGCAACCGGTGTCGCCGAGGCGGCGTACCCCTCCCGTGTCAGCGCTGCGGCGAGAGCGCGTGAGCGTGACGCCACTGTGGTGCCGCCGCGCTTCTCGAGCTCCGGTCCGAGGCGGTCCCGCAGACGGCCGACGAGGTCTTCGGTGAAGTCCTCCACGGCCGACTTGCCGTGCTTGTGCTCCATGAAGCGCAGGATGTTCACGGCCAACTCGTCGTAGGAATGACTGACCGAATCGTGTCCGGCCGTCGTGACCACATAGTGCCGGGCCGGTCGGCCCCTGCCCGCCTGTTTGCCGGCGAGTTCACGGACCTCGATGAGGCCCTCGATCTCCAATGCGTCCAGGTGACGACGGATCGCCGCGGGAGTCAGCTCGAGGGCTTTGGCCAAAGATGAAGCAGTGATCGGCCCTTCGTCGAGCACCGACTGGAAGACCTTCTGCCGGGTGCGGCGATCTTCCGTGTCGTTTGCAGCCATAATCCACCTCCTTGACTAACACAACAATATTGTTGCGTAATTTGTTTCGTAAAACTAGGTGAGCCTAACCACCGCTCGATCGGGCGCCCGCCGCCTGCGGTTTCGACACCCGTTTCGACGCGTCGTAGAATAGCCTGGTGTCATCTCCGGCCCTGACCATCCGCGGTCTCCAATTCTCCTACGGCACCCACCGTGTCGTCGACGGAATCGACCTCACGGCCGAGACCGGGTCCGTCCTCGGCGTCCTCGGACCCAATGGCGCGGGCAAATCCACGACCATCTCCCTGGCGGTGGGCACCCGCCGTCCCGATGGGGGCACGGTGGAGATCTTCGGCCACGACCCCGTCACCGCCCACGCCACGACCTCGCAGCTGGCCGGGGTGATGCTCCAGGACGGCGGACTGCCGATGAGCTCGAAGCCGCTGCAGGTGCTTCGCCATCTCTCCTCCCTCTATGAGAACCCTCTGCCGGTCGACGAACTCGCCGAACCCCTGGGCCTCCACGACTTCGCGGGACGCACGATGCGCCGACTCTCGGGCGGACAGAAGCAGCGGGTGGCGCTGGCTGCAGCCCTCATCGGTCGGCCCCGCCTGGTCTTCCTCGACGAACCCTGCGCCGGCCTCGACCCCCAAGCTCGTGAGGTCGTCCACAGCTTCATCCGAGATCTCGCCGACCGCGGAGTCGCCGTCGTCCTCACCACCCACGACCTGACCGAGGCCGAGGAGCTCGCCGACGAGGTCGTCGTCATCGATCGCGGACGGATCATCGCCCAGGGAGCGCCCGAGGAGCTGCGCAGCGCCTCCGCCGGGTCGCGGGCGCTGACGATCCGGCTCGACTCCCCCGCCCCCGCCGCTCTCGTCGATCGACTCACCGAGCTCGGTCCCGCCTCGGCGCAGGGCGCCCTGATCATCATCGACGGAGCACCGACGGCGAGCCAGATCGCGGCCGCGTGCACGGCCATCGCCGAGGCGGGCAGACAGATCACGGACATCGGCATGCAGAGACAGTCCCTGGCCGACGTCTTCTTCGAACTGACCGGGAGGCCGCTGCGATGACAGCCGCACGCATCATCTCGCAGACGAAGTTCGAGACCCTGTCCGTTCTGCGCAACGGCGAACAGCTGCTGCTCTCGGTCATCTTCCCCCTGGGCCTGCTCGTCTTCCTCGCGAAGACTCCCCTGCTCACCGGCCTCGGAGTCATCGACGCCGGGGCCGATCCGCTGTCGATCGCCGTCCCCGCAGCGCTGAGCCTGAGCCTGGCCTCCAGCGCATTCACCGGTCAGGCGATCGCGACCGCCTTCGACCGCCGCTACGGAGTGCTGCGGCAGCTGGCGACGACTCCGCTGGGGACGAACGGACTCATCCTCGGCAAACTCGGCGCCGTCATCGTCGTCGTCCTCATTCAGTACGCACTCGTCTTCGCCGCGGCGGCGATTCTCGGCTTTCGGGGTCCCGTCGACGTCCTCGGACTCATCCTGACCACACTGCTGGGCACCGCAGCGCTGCTCTCACTCGGTCTGCTCATGGCCGGCACCGTCCGCGCCGAGGCGACCCTGGCGGCGACGAACCTCATCTGGGTGCTCATGGCAGGCGTCGGTGGCCTCGTCCTCGCACATCCGGGAGAATGGGGAACGGTTGTGGGCTACCTGCCCTCCGGTGCGCTCGGCGACGCCATGCGGTCCGCCATCGGAGACGGCGGCACAGACATCAAGGCAATCATCGTGCTCCTGGTATGGGGGCTTGTGGGAACGCTTACGGCACGCAGGTGGTTCCGTTTCGAATGAGGAGTGAAGTGGTCACGAAGAAGATCCGCATCGCCGCTTGGGCCATGCTCATCGCCCAGGCAGGGATCATCCTGACCGGCGGAATCGTCCGGCTCACCGGCTCGGGGCTCGGCTGTACGGACTGGCCGAAGTGCACCCCGGATTCCCTGGTGTCCACCAGCGAGATGGGCATCCACGGCGCCATCGAGTTCGGCAACCGCCTGTTGGCTGTGGCGCTGGCGCTCCTCGGCGTGTGCATTGCGCTCATGCTGTGGAGGGTTCGGAAGCAGCGCCCGGATCTGTTCTGGCTCAATATCGGACTGCTGGCCATCGTGCCGGTCCAGGCCGTCGTCGGCGGAATCACCGTGTGGACGAAGCTCAATCCCTGGGTCGTCGCCGGACACTTCGTCCCCTCGGCCGTCGCCGTCGGCGTCGCCGCCTACTTCGTCCGCCGCACCTACGACACCGGCGTGCGGCTGGGCACGAAGGCCCCGGCTCCGCTGCCGGCATTGGGCTGGATCATCCTCGGCCTCACCGCGATCATCGTCGTCTTCGGCGTGCTCACCACCGGGGCCGGGCCCCATTCGGGTTCGACGATCTCGACCCGCAACAACCTCGACAACATCTGGGTCACCCGTTTGCATGCCGCGCCGGTGTGGCTGCTCGTCGTCGCCACGCTCTCTGCGCTCGTCGTCGCGCGGAAGAAGGCACAATCGGCGATGGTCGCTCCGCTGACCGTGCTGCTCATCGTCGAGGTCGTCCAGGGCGTCATCGGCTACGTCCAATACTTCCTCGGTGTTCCCGAACTGCTCGTGGCCTTACACATGGTCGGCCTGTCGGCTACGATTGCGGCAAGCGTTGCCGTCCTCGACAGCGCATACCCGAGGCACACCGATGTCAGTCCCGATCGTTCCGTGTCTGTGGTTCCCTGACTGCGCCGAGGAGGCCATGGAGTTCTACTGCTCCATCTTCCCCGACTCTTCCATCCTCTCCATCGAACGCTATCGGGACGAATCCCTCGACGAACACTTCGAGGGGATGAGCGGGAAGGTCATCAGCGGCCGGTTCGTCCTCGGCGGCACAGAGTTCATCTGCCTCGACGGCGGACTGGTGTTCACGTTCAACGAAGCGATCTCACTGACCGTCGAATGCGCCGACCAGGCCGAGATCGACCACGACTGGTCACATCTGTCGGCCTCTCCCGAGCACGAACAGTGCGGCTGGCTCAAGGACCGCTACGGAGTCAGCTGGCAGATCATTCCCGCGAACCTCGGCGAGCTGATGACCGGTCCGGCACGGACTCAGGCACTCATGCAGATGAAGAAGATCGTCATCGACGACCTCGTGAACGCCGGCTGAGAATTTGCGTTCCGACCCGAAGCGCAAGGCACAGACGTACAACGGCCCAACTTGAGCTGGATAGCACTGTTTCAAATCTGTGCTATCCAGCTCAAACTGGGCCGATTGGATCAGCGGGTTCTTCGGCGAGTCACCAGGTCCCGGGGATCAGGGTGGGCACGAACGGGTCGATGGCCACTGCCAGGAAGAGCAGCGACAGGTACGTGATCGACCCGTGGAAGACCTTCATCGCCTTGAGAGACGTGCCGTCCTTGCCCTGCTTGGCCCGGGAGACCAGCGAGTAGCACGACCACAGGAACCAGGCTCCGGCGCCCACGGCCACGATCGTGTAGACCGGACCCATCGGAGCGATGGGAATGAGTGCGAGTGAGCAGGCGATCATCGCCCACGTGTAGAGGATCATCTGCCGGCCGACGGACGTCGGCGGAACCTTCGACGGCAGCATGGGCACGTCGGCGGCGTCGTAGTCGGCCTTGTACTTGATCGCCAGCGGCCAGTAGTGCGGCGGGGTCCAGAAGAAGACGACGAGGAAGAGCAGCACGGGCTCCCAGGCGACTCCCCCGGTCACGGCCGACCAGCCGATGAGCACGGGCATGCAGCCGGCGGCGCCGCCCCAGACGATGTTCTGTGAGGTGCGGCGCTTGAGCACGAGGGTGTAGAAGACGGCGTAGAGCAGGATCGCCGAGGCGGTCAGCCCCGCCGTGACCCAGTTCGTGAATCCGCCGAGCCAGAAGATCGAGCCGATGCCCAGCACGAAGGCGAAGGTCAGCGCAGAGCGGGGACTGATCTCACCGGTGACGAGGGGTCGGTCCTTCGTCCGCTCCATCTTCGCGTCGATGTCGCGGTCGACGTAGCAGTTGAAGACCGAGGCCGAGGCGGCTGCGGCGGCTCCGCCGATGAGCGTATTGACGACGAGCCAGATGTTCGGCATTCCCTGAGCGGCCAGGAACATCACGGGCGCGGTCGTGACGAGGAGCAGCTCGATGACGCGCGGTTTGGTCAGCGCGATATATGCGCTGATGATCGAACGTGGTCGGGTGGAGAGGCTCTGCTCGTCGATGGCCCTCTGCAGAGGTCGTTCACTCTGCTCTTCCCGGTTCTGACGAAGTTTGCTCACGCCCAAGATTCTACCTGTTGTCGAAGTTTTTGCCAGTCGCACGCAGGCGAGTCGAGTCACTGACGATGCGGACGAGGAAGGCCACCGCGGCACACACGGGAGCAAGCACGACGACCTGTACGACGAGCACTGAGATGAAGCTCAGCGAGGCCGACTGCGAATCCGTGCGGAGGAGATTCACATCGACGCACAGGCCGATGATTCCGGCGATGACGGTATAGACGAGGGCGGTCGTCCACACCAGTCCGCCGCGCCGTGCATTGAGCATCACGGCCAGCGCGGCCGCGAAGGGGGTGAGCAGAAGGAGAGTTCCCAACGTCCACAGACCGAGCTCCTCGATGTCGACGCGGCCGCGCAGCGGCTGTGCGATCGCCGACGACACGGACACGGTCGCCATGGCGAAGAACACCGGGCACGCCGTGCCGATCCGGGAGATCAGCCGACGGAGCCCTCTCGTCTGTTCGGCCAGCTCGGCGAGGTCGGGTCGCCTGCCCGTCAGCCATCCGGGTCGACGGTCTCCGCTGTCTGCGACGGCGGCATCGATCATGGGATCAGCCTCTTTGCTCACCCTGTCATCCCTCCAGTCAGGCACGGCCCATTCTCAGTCTCTTCGGCACACCGCAGTTGTTGAATGTCGAACCACAGCTGTGCGCGAGACCACACTTTACCCGTCGGTAGCCTAAATGTCTCGCTCCCTGCCAGCAGGGCAGGTGAACAGGGGCGGCGCTTCAGACGTCCGACGGGTAGAGTTTGAATGCACGCTCTTCAGACGAACGAAGGATCGCTCGACGACATGACAACTCTGTCCTGGACTGAACTCGACAATCGCGCAGTCGACACTGCCCGCCTCCTCGCCGCGGATGCGGTGCAGAAGACAGGGAACGGGCACCCGGGCACCGCCATGAGCCTGGCTCCCATCGCCCACTACCTGTATCAGCACGGACTCACTCACGACCCGGCCGACCCGACTTGGGTCGGCCGAGATCGTTTCGTCCTCTCCTGCGGTCACAGTTCGCTCACCCAGTACGTCCAGCTCTACCTGGCAGGGTTCGGGCTCGAACTCGACGATCTGAAGGCCCTGCGCACATGGGGTTCGCTGACCCCTGGGCACCCGGAGGTCGGCCACACCGCCGGCGTCGAGATCACCACGGGGCCTCTGGGCTCCGGGCTGGCCTCGGCCGTGGGCATGGCCATGGCCGCTCGCCGTGAACGCGGACTCTTCGACCCCGAGGCGGCTCCCGGCACCTCACCGTTCGACCACAACATCGTCGTGCTCGCCTCCGACGGCGACCTCGAAGAGGGAGTCTCCGGTGAGGCCTCATCGCTGGCCGGGACACAGGAGCTGTCGAACCTGCTGGTGATCTGGGACGACAACAAGATCTCCATCGAAGACGACACCGCGATCGCCTTCGGCGAGGACACGGCCGCCCGGTACGCCGCCTACGGCTGGCACGTCCAGCACGTCGACTTCACCGCCGGCGGTGACTACCACGAGGACATCGAAGCCTTCCACGCCGCCGTCGAAGCCGCTCGCGCCGATTCCCGCCCCTCGTTCATCCGCCTGTCCACGATCATCGCCTGGCCGGCCCCGAACGCCCAGAACACCGGCGGATCCCACGGCGCGGCCCTCGGAGAGGACGAGATCCGGGCGACCAAGGAGATCCTCGACTTCGACCCGGAGGCGACCTTCGCCGTCGCCGACGAGGTCCTCGCCCACACCCGTCAGGCCCTCGACCGGGGTCGCGCCGCCCACCTCGAATGGGACAAGTCCTTCGCCGAATGGCGCAGCGCCAACCCGGACAACGCCGCACTCTTCGACCGTCTGTCCAAGCGCGAGCTGCCCGCCGACCTCGACGCGGCCTTCCCGGTCTTCGAAGCCAGCGAGAAGGGGATCGCCACTCGTGCCGCCTCCGGCCAGGTGCTCAATGCGATCGCCGAGACCATGCCCGAGCTGTGGGGCGGCTCCGCCGACCTCGCGGGTTCGAACAACACCCTGGTCAAGGGTGAGCCGAGCTTCCTGCCCGCTCACCGGTCCACCGGTGCCTTCTCCGGACATGAGTACGGCCGCAATATCCACTTCGGCGTCCGCGAGTTCTCCGCCGGTCTCATCGGCAACGGCATCGCCCTCCACGGCGGAACCCGCCCGTACAACGGCACGTTCCTCGTCTTCAGCGACTACCAGCGTCCGGCCGTGCGTCTGGCCGCTCTCCAGCAGCTGCCGAACCTGTTCGTGTGGACGCACGATTCGATCGGCCTCGGCGAGGACGGACCGACCCATCAGCCGATCGAGCACCTCTCCGCACTGCGCGCCATCCCCGGCCTCGACGTCGTCCGACCGGCCGATGCGAACGAGACCGCGGTCGCATGGCGAAAGATCCTCGACCGCACCGACGGTCCCAGCGGACTCGTCCTCACGCGCCAGGCCGTGCCGGTCCTCGACCGTGAGAGGTACGCTCCCGCCTCCGAAGCCGCACGCGGCGGCTATGTGCTCACCGATACCGGCGACCAGCCCGAGGTGGCCATCATCGCCAGCGGTTCCGAGGTCGCCATCGCCCTCGAAGCAGCCGAGACTCTGCAGGCATCGGGCACAGCAGCACGCGTCATCTCCATGCCGTGCCAGGAATGGTTCGACGCGCAGCCAGAGGACTACCGGACCACGGTGCTGCCGCGTACGCTGAGGGCCCGCGTGAGCATCGAAGCCGCCTCGGCGATGAGCTGGCACAAGTACCTCGGCGATGCCGGACGTGCCGTGTCCATCGAACACTTCGGTGCCTCCGCGGACTACCAGACCCTGTACGAGAAGTTCGGCATCACGGCCTCGGCCGTCATCGACGCAGCCAAGGAATCCATCAACGCAGCAAAGGCGGAAGCATGAGTGAACGTCTCCAGCAGCTCAGCGCGGCCGGAGTCTCGATCTGGCTCGACGACCTCTCCCGCACCCGACTCGAATCCGGGGATCTCGCGCGCCTCATCGAGGACTCCTCCGTCGTGGGTGTGACGACGAATCCGACGATCTTCGCGAACGCGATCTCCAGTTCCGACGCTTACGACTCGGCGGTCGCCGAGCTGGGCGCCTCCGGCGCCGATGTGGATGAGGCCATCGAGGCACTGACCACCGCGGATGTCGCCGAGGCGGCGCGCCTGTTCCGTCCGGTCTTCGAGTCCACGGATGGACAGGACGGTCGCGTGTCGATCGAGGTCGCTCCCCCGCTGGCCCACGATTCGCAGGGGACCGTCACCTCGGCGAAGGCCCTGTGGGAACGCGTCGGCGAACCGAATGCGATGATCAAGATCCCCGCCACCGAGGAGGGGCTGACCGCGATCTCCGAGACGATCGCCGCCGGGATCAGCGTCAACGTCACGCTCGTGTTCTCCCTGACCCGCTACCGCCACGTCGTCGAAGCCTTCCTCCAGGGACTGGAGAAAGCCCGCGCCGCCGGTCATGACCTCTCGACGATCCGGTCGGTGGCCTCGGTGTTCGTCTCCCGGGTGGACTCCGAGATCGATTCCCGACTCGACTCGATCGAGGACCCGAGGGCCGCCGAACTCAAGGGCAAGGCGGGCATCGCGAACTGCGTGCTCGCCCATGAGATCCATTCGCAGCTGTTCACCTCCGAACGCTTCCGAGTCCTCGAACTCGCCGGGGCCCGTCCGCAGCGTCTGCTGTGGGCCTCGACCGGAGTGAAGAACCCCGACTACGCCGACACGATGTATGTGACCGGGCTCGTCGCGCCGAAGACCGTGAACACGATGCCCGAACCCACCCTGGAGGCGTTCGCCGACCACGGTGAGGTTGTCGGCCAGATCACGTCCGAGCACTACCGTGCCGCCGACGAGGTCTTCGACGCTCTGGCTCGACTGGGCATCGACTACGCTGAGGTCATGACCGTGCTCGAAGAACAGGGCCTGGAGAAGTTCGATGTCAGCTGGACCGAACTCCAGGACACGATCCGGACAGCTCTGGAGCGCTCATGAGGCTCTCACTCTCTGTTCCCGTCGGCGAGGAATTCGAGGCCGAGGCCGCGCGTCTCATCGACACCGGTCTGGCTTCCCGGCTGAGCGCCAAGGATGCGGAACTGTTCGCCGGAGCCGCCGATGCCGCGGACCGGATGGGCTGGGTGGACCTTCCGCAGCAGGCTGCTGAGCTGCTCGATGAGATCGAGTCCCTGCGGGTGCGTCTGCAGGAGCAGGGTCTGCGCACGATCAGCTTGGCCGGAATGGGCGGATCATCGCTCGCTCCCGAGGTGATGGCTCAGTCGGCCGGTGTCCGACTCGAGATCATCGACTCGACGGATCCCAATCAGGTCGCCGAGGCGATCGGCACCGATCTCGACCACACGGTCCTCATCGTCGCGTCGAAGTCCGGAACCACGGTGGAGACGGATTCGATCCGCCGCAGCTTCGCCGCGGCTTTCGAATCGATCGGTGTCGATCCGGCGTCCAGGATGATCGCGATCACCGATCCGGGAACCGAACTCGAGGCGCTGGCCGCCGATCAGGGCTTCCTTGCGACCTTCCTCGTCGACCCCACGGTCGGCGGACGTTTCAGTGCGCTTTCGGCCTTCGGGCTCGTTCCCGCAGGTCTGGCCGGTGCCGATGTGCGCGGAATCGTCGCAGAAGCCGCCGCTGCCGACGCCGACCTGTCTGCCGACGGTCCGGACAATCCTGCGCTGCGGTTCGGCGCTTGGCTGAGCATCGCTCACGCCCGGACGACAGAGAAGCTCGTCCTCGCCGAGACCGCTGAGCAGCTGAACGGGCTCGGGGCCTGGGTCGAGCAGCTCGTCGCCGAATCCCTCGGCAAGGACGGTCAGGGCATCCTTCCCGTCGTCGTCGACTCCCCCGCCGACATCGGGTTCTCCGATGCACGTGCAGACGCGCTCCTGTGCCTGCTCGGGCCGGCAGCCGATGATTCAGAGCTGGGTGCGCCGTCCGGATTCGAAGCGACGATCACGGGTGGATTGGGCGAGCTGCTCCTGTTCTGGGAATACGCCACGGCGATTGCCGGTTACAGCATCGGGGTCAATCCCTTCGACCAGCCTGATGTGGAGGCGGCGAAGGCACAGGCCAGGCATCTGCTCGACGGACCGGACTCCGGTTCGACGGAGCAGCCGCAGTTCCGTGAGGGTGACATCGACGTTCTCGAGGTCGTCGATGAGGCCACGGATCTCATCGGAGCCCTTGAGGAGCTGTTCTCGCAGGTCGACGAGTACGGGTATGTCGGCATTCAGGCCTACCTCGATCGGATCGCCGATGCCGAGGCTGCGTATCTGCGTCCGCTCGTGTCCACACATGCCGGAGTACAGACAACTTTCGGCTTCGGCCCCCGCTACCTGCATTCGACCGGTCAGTACCACAAAGGCGGTCATCCCAACGGAGTGTTCCTCCAGATCACCGGTGAGGCTCGCACGGACCTGCTGGTGCCGGGACGCGGCTTCGGCTTCGCTCAGCTGCAGCGCGCCCAGGCCGCCGGCGATGCGGCGGTGCTCAGTAAGAAGGGCCGGCCCGTGCTGCGTCTGCATCTGCTTGATCGTGCTCGTGGGCTCGAACAGCTGCGGGAGGCGATCGGGTCGATCAGCCCCCGGCACCACTTCGGTCAAGACTGATCGGCTCCGACCGAGACTGATCAGCCGGAACGATGGGCAGACCACGAACGAGAAGGACCCCGACCGGAATGGTCGGGGTCCTTCTCGTTCGTCTGCTCAGGCGTTGAAGCGGGTGAGGACGCCCAGCAGGATGATGCAGGCCGCCCAGATGATCGCCATGAGCGTCGTGAACCGGTTGAGGTTGCGCTCGGCGACGCCCGAGGATCCCAGCGACGAGGACATTCCGCCGCCGAACATGTCGGACATGCCACCGCCCTTGCCCTTATGCATGAGAATCAGCAGGGTGAGGAAGATGCTCGTGAGCACGAGCAGAGCGATGAGAATGATGTTGAGGATTTCCACGTCGGATTCAACCTATGTTTCGTCGAGTGTTTCGTCGAATGATGCGTCTGTCAGTCTACTTCGCGACCGCGGCCTTGCACAAAGCGGCGAAGTCCGGGCCGCTCAAGCTCGCACCGCCCACCAGAGCGCCGTCGACGTCAGCGGAGGCGACGATCTCTGCCACATTGTCGGCCTTGACCGATCCGCCGTAGAGGATGCGGGTGGTCTGAGCAAGAGCGTCACCGTACTTCTCACCGATGCGTGCGCGGATCGCCGACGCCATCTCGGCGGCATCGGCGGCCGTGGCGGTCTCACCGGTGCCGATCGCCCACACGGGTTCGTAGGCGATGACTAGTCCGGAGAGGTCGCCTGCGTCGAAACCGGCCAGCGACTCCTCAAGCTGACCGAGGGTGAACTCGACGTGGCTCTTCTCCTGCCGCTGCTCCAGCGACTCCCCCACGCAGAGGATCGGAGTGAGTTCAGCCGAAACTGCGGCCTTGATCTTCGCGGCCGCGACCTCGTTGGTCTCATGGTGGTCGGCACGGCGTTCGCTGTGGCCGATGACCACGTAGCTGCAGCCGAGGCGGGAGAGGAACGATGCGGCGATCTCTCCGGTATGCGCTCCGGGAGCGTGCTGGGAGACGTCCTGGGCACCGTACTTCAGCCACAGCTTGTCGCCCTGGACGAGTGTCTGCACCGAACGGATGTCGGTGAACGGCGGAATGACGACGACTTCGCAGTCCCTGTCGTCGAGTTTGGCGTCCTCGAGTGCCCAGGCGAGCTTCTGGACAGTGGAGATCGCCTCCAGATGATCGTGGTTCATCTTCCAGTTGCCTGCCAGCAGCAGGGTGCGGTCGCTCATGGTGTCTGTCTTCCTCATTTGAGTGCGTCGAGTCCGGGCAGGGTCTTGCCTTCGAGATATTCGAGGCTGGCACCTCCGCCGGTGGAGATATGGCCGAAAGCATCGTCGGCGAAGCCGAGGCTGCGCACGGCGGCCGCGGAATCGCCGCCGCCGACCACGGTCAGCCGCTGTCCCCGACCGCTGGCGTCATCGGTCAGTGCCTGGGCGACGGCCTTGGTTCCGGCAGCGAAGGCAGGGAATTCGAAGACGCCCATCGGCCCGTTCCAGAACACAGTGGTCGAGCCCGCGATGATCTCGGCGTAGGCGCGAGCCGATTCGGGGCCGATGTCGAGGCCGAGGCCGTCGCCTCCGGCCGGAGTGTCTTCGAGTTCGGCGACGGGCCGGACCCAGTGCTCGGCGTCGGCGGCGAAGGAGGCGGCCATGACGATGTCCGTGGGCAGGACGATGCGTGCACCACCGGACCGGGAGCGTTCGAGGTAGCCCTTGACGTCGTCGATGCGGTCCTTCTCGACCAGGCTCGACCCGATGTTGTGACCGAGTGAGGCGAGGAAGGTGAAGACCATTCCCCCGCCGATGAGCAGATTGTCGGCACGGTCGATGAGGTTGTCGATGACGCCGAGTTTGTCCGAGACCTTGGATCCGCCGAGGACGACGGTGAACGGTGGTTCGGGGTTGTTGAGCAGCCTGTCGCTGACCTCGACTTCGGCGCGCACGAGTGAGCCGGCATAGTGCGGGAGGAGGCCGGCGATGTCGTAGACCGAAGCCTGTTTGCGGTGGACGACGCCGAATCCGTCGGAGACGAAATCGTCGGCCAGCGCTGCCAGCTGGGTGGCGAATTCCTGGCGCTCGGCATCGTCCTTCGCCGTCTCGCCGGGGTTGAAGCGCAGGTTCTCCAGCAGCAGCACGTCGCCGTCGGACAGGGCCGCGGCCTTCGTCTGCGCATCGTCACCGACGGTGTCGGCGGCGAAGGCGACCGGACGGCCGATGGCTTCGGCGAGTTCGGGGACGATCGGGGCCAGTGAGAACTGCGGATCCGGTTCTCCCTTCGGCCGGCCCAGATGTGACATCACGATGACCTTGGCTCCCGCCTCGGCGAGGGACCTGATGGTTCCGGCCGAGGCCAGGATGCGACCGCGGTCGGTGATGGTGCCGTCGTCCATCGGCACGTTGAGATCGCTGCGGACGAGTACCGTGTGTCCGGCGAAGATGCCCGCATCGTCGAATGTCCTCATGAGTCCCTTTCGCTGAGAATGTAGCTGACCATGTCTTTGAGTCGGTTCGTGTATCCCCACTCGTTGTCGTACCAGGCCACGACCTTGATCTGGTCGCCCAGCACCATCGTGAGCTTGGAATCGACGATCGCCGAGGCGGAGGTGCCGACGATGTCGCTGGAGACGAGTTCGTCGGTGGAGAAGTCGAGGTAGGGCGATCCATCTGCTGCGGAGGCGAGGATTGCGTTGACCTCGTCGCGGTCGGCGCTCGTGGAAGTGGTGAAGGTGAAATCGATGATCGAACCGGCGGGCACGGGCACGCGCACGGCCAGTCCGTCGAGCTTACCCTCGAGGTGGGGCATCACGCGGCCGACGGTGCGAGCAGCTCCGGTCGTGGTGGGCACGATGTTGACGGCGGCGGCGCGAGCACGACGCAAATCCCGGTGGGGTCCGTCGACGAGCATCTGGTCGCCTGTGTAGGCGTGAACGGTGTTGAGCAGACCGGATTCGACGCCGAGGGCATCGTCGAGCGCCTTGACCACAGTGGCCATGCAGTTCGTCGTGCACGAGGCGTTCGAGACGACGGAATGTGCGGACGGGTCGAAGGTGTCTTCGTTCACCCCCATGACGAGCGTCGCGTCGACGTCCTTTCCGGGTGCGGAGAGCACGACGGTCTGCACGGTGCCGCCGAGGTGGGCCTCGGCCTGATCCTGCCGGGTGAAGCGTCCGGTGGATTCGACGACGAGTTCGACCTTGTGCGAATTCCAATCGATGGCGGACGGGTCGGCTTGGCCGGTCACCGCGATCTCTCGTCCGTCGACGACAATCGCCTCGTCGGCGGCGTCGACATCATGGTCGAAGCGAGGCCACACGGAGTCGTGGGAGAGCAGATGGGCCAGGGTCGTCGTATCGGTGAGATCGTTGATGGCCACGACCTCGAAATCGGCATCGGGTTCGAGGGACAGACGGAACAGGGCACGACCGATGCGGCCGAAGCCGTTGATGGCGATTCGTCTCATGCCTCGATCTTAGCGATCCTCGAGCATTTCCGCGGTCAGACTGGCTTCGGTGCCGGGAATTCCCAGTTCTTCCGCATGCTTGTCCGCAGTCGACAGCAGCCTGCGGATCCGGCCGGCGACCGCGTCCTTCGTCATCGGCGGGTCGGCGAGCTGACCGAGCTCCTCGAGGGACGCCTGTTTGTGAGTCACTCGCAGCTGACCGGCATAGCGCAGGTGCTCGGGGACCTCGTCGCCGAGGATCTCCAGTGCGCGTTCGACCCGGGCGCCGGCGGCCACAGCGGCACGGGCAGAGCGGCGCAGGTTCGCATCGTCGAAGTTGGCCAGACGGTTCGCGGTCGCGCGGACTTCCCTGCGCATCCGCCGTTCCTCCCAGACCAGTACGGCACTGTGTGAGCCCATGCGGGTGAGCAGTGCGGCGATATCGTCGCCGTCGCGGATGACGACGCGATCGACTCCGCGGACCTCCCGGGCCTTCGCACTCAGTCCGAGGCGGCGAGCGGCACCGACGAGGGCAAGAGCCGCCTCGGGGCCCGGGCACGTGACCTCGAGTGCCGAGGAACGTCCCGGTTCGGTCAGTGAGCCGTGGGCGAGGAAGGCTCCGCGCCAGGCGGCTTCGGCATCGGCCACGGAGCCGTTGACGATGGCCGAGGGCAGCCCGCGCACGGGCCGGCCGCGGTTGTCGACGAGTCCGGTCTGGCGGGCCAGCGCTCCCCCGTCACGGGTGACACGCAGCAGATAGCGGTTGGAGCGGCGGATCCCGGCGGCGTTGATGACGACGATGTCGGCGTGCTGCCCGTAGAGGTCCTTGATCTCCGCACGCAGTCGTTTGGCGGCCTGAGCGGTGTCGAGCTCGGCCTCCAGGACGATCGAGCCGTTGACGAGGTGCAGAGCCGACGAGAAGCGGAAGATCGAGGACACCTCGGCCTTGCGGGCGGAGGTGCGTGTGATCGTCACGCGCGCCAACTCGTCCTTGACCTGAGCGGTCAGTGCCATAGCTCGTCCTCCTGCACCTGAAGTTCTACCACTGCTCGGCGACGCCGATCCCAGCGTCCACCAACATGTCACGGTAGCATGCCGCGAGTTTGAGACTGTCATGCTGACCCTGCCGCCGTGAGCGCAAGGGACGTTCCCAGAGTTTCGCCCCGAACATGTCTTCGGCACGCTGCGGCAGATCGGGTTCGAGTTCGGTAGCCGCCTCGTCGACGAGGACATAGTCCAAGGTCAGTGAGCGGGCATGGCGGTGGAGGGAGACGAGGTGTTCGCCGAGGCTCAGATCCCTCGTCTCGCCGTCGGTGGAACTGAGGTTGAGCGTGAGGGATTTCACCGCTGTCGAGGCCACGATCGCCTCCGCGAGGGAGGGCACGAGCAGGTGCGGCATCACCGAGGTGTACCAGGAGCCGGGGCCGAGGTTGAGGACATCGGCTTCCTCCACGGCTTCGACTGTCTCGTAGCGGGCCGGTGGGGCCGCCGGATCGAGGCGCACGGTCTCGACGTGGCCGATCGTGGACGCGAGCACGGACTGGCCGCGCACGACCTGGAAGGAGCCGGGGAACGTCACATCGGCTTCGATCGTCAGCGGCACCGAGGACATCGGCAGCACGCGTCCATGAGCACGCAGCAGCCGGGCCATCCAGTCCAGGCCGGCCACATGGTCGCCGTGGATCTGCCACAGTGCTGCGATGAGCAGATTGCCCACCGCGTGTCCGTCCAGCTCACCCGTCGATTCGAAGCGGTGCTGGATGACATCACGCCAGGTCTGGCCCCACGTGCCATCATCGCAGAGCGCGGCCAACGCCATCCGCAGATCGCCGGGAGGCAGTCCGCCGAGTTCATCGCGCAGTCGTCCCGAGGAGCCGCCGTCGTCGGCGACGGTGACGACCGCGGTGAGGTCCTCGGTGAGCAGGCGGAACGCCCTCAGCGCCGCATAGAGTCCGTGGCCTCCGCCGAAGGAGACGATATTGGGACCGTCTTTCTGTGCGCCCGTGGAGATGACGGGCAGATCCTCGGTCTCCATATCATTCTCTTCCCAGATCGCGGTGACGCACAGTCACTG
Organism: Brevibacterium sp.; assembly: GCF_052105255.1. NCBI lineage: Bacteria > Bacillati > Actinomycetota > Actinomycetes > Micrococcales > Brevibacteriaceae > Brevibacterium > Brevibacterium sp. The sequence goes on along the minus strand of NZ_JBQDYQ010000004.1, from coordinate 99,135 downwards.
GGATCCCGGTCTGGGCCGAGAGCAGTCGTCCGACGCGTTCGCTGATCGCCACGGAACGGTGTTTGCCGCCCGTGCAGCCGATGCCGATCATCGCGTAGCCGCGACCCTCGTGCAGATAGCCCTCGGCGACGGTGGACAGGGTTGCGGCATAACGTTCGATGAATTCCTCGGCGCCCTTCTGTTCGAGGACGTAGTCTGCGACATCGGAGTCGAGTCCGTTGTGTCCGCGCAGGTGGGGTATCCAGTACGGGTTGGGCAGAAAGCGGACGTCGGCGATGTGGTCGGCGTCCTTGGGCAGTCCGTATTTGAATCCGAAGCTCATCACCGTCAGGCGCAGCGGTGGGGTGTCGTCGTCGCTGAAGCGCTTGCGCACCTCCGCCGAGAGCTGGTGCACGTTGAGTTCGGAGGTGTCGACGATGATATCGGCGCGGTGTCTGAGGGATTCGAGCTCAGCACGTTCGGCTTCGATGCCGTCGAGCAGGGTCCCCTCCCCCTGCAGAGGATGGGGTCGCCTCGTCGATTCGAATCGTCGGACGAGGACTTCGTCGGAAGCGTCAAGGAAGACGATGCGCAGGGACAGACCCTGATCGACGAAATCGCTGATCGTCTCCTGCAGCTCGGTGTACTTCGTCCGCCCTTTCGCGTCGATGACGATGGCGATCTTCGGCAGGGCACCGTCGGCCCGAGCGACGAGCTCGACGAGCGGACGCATCATCTGCGGCGGCAGGTTGTCGACGACGTACCAGTCCATGTCTTCGAGCACATTGGCCACGGTGGTGCGGCCCGCTCCGGACATGCCGGTGACGAGCACCACCTCGATGGGGTGGTCGGATCCGTTCGATTCGGCCTGCACGCTCACGCGTCCTCCTCTGCTCGTGCCCGTTCGGTCGCTGGGCACACTGTCCCTCGGCACTACTCTAAGGCAGAATCGCAGAGCTCAGTCGGCCAGAGCCGCGACGATCTTCGCAGCGAGGGCGGGACCGATTCCCTTGACCTCACAGATCTCCTCGGCGGTGGCGGCGCGGACCTTCTTCACGGATCCGAAATGACGCAGCAGAGCGGTGCGCTTCGACTCCCCGAGACCCGGGATGTCGTCGAGCACCGAACTCGTCATCGCCTTCGCACGTTTCGACCGGTGATAGGTGATGGCGAAACGGTGGGCCTCGTCACGCAGACGCTGCATGAGGAAGAGCCCTTCGGAGTTGCGCGGGAGGATGACGGGGAACGGATCGTCGGGAACCCAGATCTCTTCGAGCCGTTTGGCCAGACCGACGACGGAGATGTCGACGATGCCGAGATCCGTCAGTGCCCGCGTTGCGGCCGCGACCTGCGGGCCGGCGCCGTCGACGACGAGGAGGCTGGGTCGGTAGCCGAAGCGCTCATCGGGCTCTTCGGAGGTCATCTGTTCGAGGTAGCGGCTGAACCGACGGGAGACGACGTCGTACATCGAAGCCGTATCGTCGGCCGCGGCGTCACCGTGGATGGCGAAGTGTCGGTAGTCGCGCTTCTTCGCCATTCCGTCTTCGAACACGACGAGGGAGGCGACGACGTTCGATCCCTGAGTGTGGGAGATGTCGATGCATTCGATGCGCAGCGGTGCTTCCGCCAGGTCGAGGTGCTCCTGGATCTCCTTGAGAGCCTGGCTGCGGGTCGTCAGATCGGAGGAGCGTTTGAGCTTGTGCTGGACGAGCGCTTCCTTCGCGTTCTTGCCCACGGTCTCCAAGGCGGCCTTCTTCTCACCGCGTTCGGGTACCCGCACGGTCACTCGGGAACCACGCTGCTCGCTCAGCCAGGCCTCCAGCGAATCGAGATCCGCCGGCAGAGTGTCGACGAGGATCTCCTTCGGGATGGCATCGGCGTCGAGGCCGGAGTAGGCCTGACGCAGGTAGTCGGTGGTCAGCTCGGCGGGAGTGTGGTCATCGGAGCGTTCGATGATCCAGCCGCGCTGACCGCGGATGCGACCCTGGCGCACATGGAAGACCTGGACGGAGGCTTCGAGCTCCTCGGTGACGAGGGCGAAGATATCGCAGTCGGCGCTCACGGACAGGACCACAGCCGATTTGTCGAGGACCTTCTGCAGCGCGGAGATCTCGTCGCGCAGACGGGCCGCGCGCTCATAGTCGAGTTCTGCCGCGGCGCTGGCCATCTCCTTCTGCCGGTGGCTGATGAATCGGCCGGTGTTGCCGGACATGAAATCTGAGATGCTGCGGGCGAGATCCTTGTGATCGCCCTTGCTGATCTGGCCGACGCAGGGGGCTGCGCATTTGTCGATGTATCCGAGCAGACAGGGTCTGCCGCTGCGTTCGGCCCGGCGGTAGACGCCTGCTGTGCAGGTCCGCATGGGGAAGGCCCTGAGCAGCAGATCGAGCGTGTCCTTGATCGCCCACACCTGGGCGAACGGACCGAAGTACTTCACGCCCTTGCGTCGCTTTCCGCGAGTGATGAAGGCACGAGGCACCTCGTCGTTCATCGTGATCGCCAGATACGGATAGGACTTGTCGTCGCGGAACATGACGTTGAACCGCGGATTGAACTCGTTGATCCACGTCCATTCGAGCTGGAGCGCTTCGACCTCGGTGTCGACGACGGTCCATTCGACCGAGTTCGCGGTGTGAACCATCGTCGAGGTGCGCGGATGCAGCGCGGCGGGATTGGCGAAGTACGAGTTGAGTCGGTTGCGGAGGTTCTTCGCCTTCCCGACGTAGATCACCCGCCGATCGGGGTCCCGGAACTTGTAGACCCCGGCCGAGGTGGGGATCGACCCGGTGGCCGGACGGTAGGTGGATGGCTCAGGCATTCGGATCAGGACTTGAGAATCGGTTTGAGGAACCGTCCGGTATGGGATTCGGCCACCTCGGCGACCTCTTCGGGGGTGCCCTGGGCGATGATCTGCCCACCACCGCGACCGCCCTCCGGTCCGAGGTCGATGATGTGATCGGCGTTGCCGATGACGTCGAGGTTGTGTTCGATGACGATGACCGTATTGCCCTTGTCGACGAGTCCCTGGAGGACCATGAGCAGCTTCGAGATGTCCTCGAAGTGCAGTCCGGTCGTCGGTTCGTCGAGCACGTAGACGGTGCGGCCGCGGGAGCGCTTCTGCAGTTCCGCGGCGAGTTTGACACGCTGGGCCTCACCGCCGGAGAGAGTCGTGGCCGGCTGCCCGAGTCGGACATAGCCGAGCCCCACTTCGACGAGCGTCTTGAGGTGTCGCGAGATCGCCGGAATCGCGGCGAAGAAGTCGTTGGCCTCTTCGATGGGCATATCGAGGACTTCGGCGATGTTCTTGCCCTTGAACGTGACTTCCAGCGTCTCGCGGTTGTACCGGGCGCCCTGGCAGACCTCGCAGGGGACGTAGACGTCGGGCAGGAAGTTCATCTCGATCTTGATCGTGCCGTCGCCGCTGCAGTTCTCACAGCGTCCGCCCTTGACGTTGAACGAGAACCGTCCGGGCAGATAGCCGCGGACCTTCGCCGATTCGGTTTCGGCGAAGAGTCGGCGGACATGGTCGAAGACGCCGGTGTAGGTCGCGGGATTCGACCGCGGGGTGCGGCCGATCGGTGACTGGTCGACATGGACGACCTTGTCGAGATTGTCCAGGCCGGTCACGCGCTTGTGCCGTCCCGGCACCCGGGAGGCGCCGTTGAGGACGTTGGCCATCTGTGTGTAGAGGATCTCGTTGACGAGAGTCGATTTGCCCGAACCAGACACGCCGGTGACGGCGGTGAGCACACCGAGGGGGAAGGACACCGTGACGTCGCGCAGGTTGTTCTCCACGGCCTTCTCGACGGTGACCATCCGGTCCTTGTCGACGGGGCGCCGGGTCGGCGGGATCTGGATCGCACGTCGGCCGGAGAGGTAGTCGCCGGTGATCGATCCCTCGGCATCCTTGAGGCCGGTGACGGGACCGGAGTAGACGACCTCTCCCCCGTGCTCGCCGGCGCCGGGTCCGATGTCGACGATCCAGTCGGCGGATTCGATGGTGTCCTCATCGTGTTCGACGACGATGAGGGTGTTGCCGAGATCCTTGAGCTTGTTGAGCGTTTCGATGAGCCGGCGGTTGTCCCGCTGGTGCAGTCCGATCGAGGGCTCGTCGAGGACGTAGAGGACGCCGACGAGGCCCGAGCCGATCTGCGTGGCCAGGCGGATGCGCTGGGCCTCGCCGCCGGAGAGCGTACCGGCTGCCCGATTGAGGCTGAGGTAGTCGAGGCCGACGTCGAGGAGGAATCCGAGTCGGGCGTTGATCTCCTTCATCACCTGTGCCGCCACTGCGGCATCGCGGGAGCTCAGCTCGAGGGAGCCGAGGAAGGAAGCTGCTTCATCGAGGGCGAGTTCGGAGACCTCGGCGATGGACCTGTCCCCGACCTTGACGGCGAGGATCTCCGGTTTGAGGCGCGTACCGTCACAGCTGGCACATGGGATCTCGCGCATATAGGACTCGTAGCGTTCGCGCGACCACTCGGATTCGGTTTCCTCGTGTTTGCGCTGAATGTATTGGTAGACGCCCTCGAAGCCCGTCGAGTACGTGCGTTCACGCCCGAAGCGGTTCTTGTACTTGACGTGGACCTTGTAGTCCTTGCCCGTGAGAATCGCGGTCTTCGCGGACTTCGGCAGCCTCTTCCACGGCGTCTTCATATCGAAGCCGAGTTCGTCGCCGAGCCCCTTGAGCAGACGGTTGAAGTACTTCGAGACCTGTTTGCCTCCCGACCAGGGTGCGATGGCGCCGGAGCCGAGGCTGAGATCCTCGTCGGGGACGACGAGATCTTCGTCGACCTGCAGGCGCGTGCCGATGCCGTCGCAGGTGGGGCAGGCTCCGAAGGGCGAGTTGAAGGAGAACGAGCGCGGTTCGATCTCGTCGATCGTCAGCGGGTGCTCGTTGGGGCACGACATGTGCTCGGAGAAAGTGCGGGTCGTGCCTTCGTCGACGAGTTCGATGTCGATGCGTCCGTCGGCGAGTCCCAGGGCGGTCTCGACGGAGTCGGTCAGCCGCGGGCGCATTCCCGATTTGGCGACGAGGCGGTCGACGACCACGGAGATCGTGTGCTTGTACTGCTTCTCCAAGGTCGGCGGTTCGCTCAGGCTGATCTGCTCGCCGTCGACGATGGCCCTGGAGAAGCCCTTGGACTGCAGGTCGGCGAAGAGGTCGACGAATTCGCCCTTGCGGGACCGGATGACGGGAGCGAGGACGAGGAACTTCGTCCGCTCCTCGAGTTCGAGCAGCTGGTCGACGATCTGCTGCGGGGTCTGCTTCGTGATGACCTCACCGCAGACGGGGCAGTGCGGGATGCCGATCCGCGCCCACAGCAGGCGGAGGAAGTCATAGACCTCGGTGATCGTGCCGACGGTCGAACGCGGGTTGCGCGACGTCGACTTCTGGTCGATCGACACCGCCGGAGACAGTCCTTCGATGAAGTCGACGTCGGGTTTGTCCATCTGCCCGAGGAACATCCGGGCATAGGAGGACAGGGATTCGACGTAGCGTCGCTGCCCCTCGGCGAAGATCGTGTCGAAGGCCAGCGAGGATTTGCCGGAACCGGACAAGCCGGTGAACACGACCATCGAGTCACGCGGCAGCGCGATCTCGACGTTCTTGAGATTGTGCGCTCGGGCTCCCTTGACCCACAGGGTGTCGAGATGGGAGACGCCTGTCACTTGCTCACCGTTATTGGTTTTCATCACCTGACCACTGTATTACTCGGCACTGACATTGCTGTATTCGCAACGGTTCGAAGACTCATCCGCCGATCTCTCCGACGGAGAGGATGCGGAGCACGATGTCTCCGGATTCGTCGCTGGCGGCCACGTCCACCTCGGCGTCGATGGCCCAGTCCCGGTTGTCGTCGGGATCGGCGAGGATCTGTCGGACGCTCCATGTGTCTGAACCGGGACTGATATGGATATATTCCCGACCGCGGGCCTTCTGGTCGACGATGAGCTCCCCGTATTCGTCGTAGAAGTCCTCGATCGCGTCCTCCCAAGCACGGGAGTCGAATCCGGATTCGGCGTCGAGGCGACCGAGCTCCGTGTAGTTCGCACGTTCGGCCAGCAGCACTCGGTGGAACAGGGCATTGCGGATCTCCGCGGTGAACACCTTCGTGTTCTCGGAGAAGCGGCGGTCGAGTGCCGGCAGATCGTCGTAGGCTTCGGTGGGGTCGAGTCCCTGCAGGGTGCGCCATTCGTCGAGCAGCGACGAATCCGTCCGGGCAATGGTCTCACCACACCATTCGATGATGGTCTCGAGTTCCTCGGTCCGGTTCTCCGCGGGGACGTTGTGGAGCAGTGCGCGGTAGACGTCGGTGAGGTAGCGCAGCAGGCTGCCTTCGGCCCGGGCGAGGCTGTAGTAGCCGACGAACTGGGTGAAGCCCATGGCCTGCTCGATCATGTCGCGGACGATGGATTTGGGTTCGAAGCCGCCTCGGTGCAGCCAGGGATGGGTCTCGACGAAGTGGTCGAAGGCCGGGTCGAGCATCTCAGCCAGGGGTGCGGGGCTTTCGATCTCGTCGAGGATCGCCATGCGTTCGGCGTATTCGACGCCTTCTGCCTTGAGCTCGGCCAGGGTCTCTCCCTTGATCCGGTCGAGTTGGCCCTTCAGTATCTGGAACGCCACCGAGGTGGTCGCCTCGACGATGGATACGACGTCGAGGGCGTAGGTGTCGTCGTCCTCGTCGAGAAGCTCCAGTGCGGCGAGGACGAAGGGAGCCAGGGGCTGGTTGAGCGCGAACTGGGGGCCGAGGTCCTGGGTGGCGATGAGTTCGCTGCCGCGGACCTCGATGAGTCCGGCGTCGATGAGGGAGCGTCCGATGCTGATCGCGGTGAGTTTGAGGTCGAGTCGGCGCTCCCTTGTCTCATGCGTCTTGTCGATGAAGTCGCTGATGGTCGACACATCGGAGCCGGGACGGGCGACGAGGTTGAGGATCGTCGAGTGGTCGATCTTCATCCGCGGCCGCAGGGTCTCGGATTCGCCTTCGATGAGTTTTGCGAAGGTCTCTTCGGACCAGCCCACGAAGCCGACCGGAGCGGCCTTCTTCTTGACCTTCTTCTTTTTCTTCTTGTCATCGTTGGCCGCTTTGGCTTCTGCCTTGAGGTTGTCGATGACGTGTTCGGGGGCTTGGGCGATGACGTAGCCGCGGGTGTCGAATCCGGCGCGGCCGGCACGTCCGGCGAGCTGTTGGAATTCGCGGACGCTGAGTCTGCGCATCTTCCGCCCGTCGAACTTCGTCAGTCCGGTCAGCAGCACGGAGCGGATGGGCACATTGATGCCCACGCCGAGGGTGTCGGTGCCGGAGATGACGAGCAGCAGTCCCTTCAGCGCGAGCTGTTCGATGAGACGGCGGTACTTCGGCAGCATTCCGGCGTGGTGGACGCCGACGCCGTGCAGCAGCAGTTTGCGCAGGCTGGTCCCGAATCCCTTGCCGAAGGTGAAGCCCTTGATGGCTGCGGCGATCGCGGCCTTCTGTTCCTTGGAGGCGAGATCCACCGAGAGCAGGTTGGTGGCGAGGTCGATGGCACCGTTCTGAGAGTAGGAGACGACGTAGACCGGGGATTTGTCGTTGCGGACGAGGCCGCGGAGAGTGTCCGAGAGCGTCTCCGTCGAATATTCGTAGTCGAGCGGGACTGGCCTGGTCGCCGAGGTGACCACGGAGGAGTCGCGTCCGGTCGTCTCCGTCATCGTCCGTCGGATGTCGGTGGTGTCGCCCAAAGTGGCGGACATGAGGACGAACTGGGTCTGCGGCATCTCGAGGAGGGGCACCTGCCAGGCCCATCCGCGGGAGGGGTCTGCGACGTAGTGGAATTCGTCCATGACGACCATTCCGGCGTCGAGCATTCCGCCTTCGCGCAGCGCCTGATTGGCCAGGATCTCCGCCGTGGCGCAGATGACGGGCGCCTCCGGGTTGACGGTGGAGTCGCCGGTGATCATCCCGACGTTCTCGGCACCGAAGGCGTCGATCAGGGAGAAGAACTTCTCGCTCACCAGGGCCTTGAGCGGGGCCGTGTAGTACGACCGGATCCCGCGGGTGAAGGACTGGTAGAGAGCGAACAGAGCGACGAGTGACTTCCCCGATCCGGTCGGGGTCGCCATGATCGTATTGTCTCCGGCGAGGATCGTGAGGAACGCCTCGTCCTGAGCCGGGTAAGGCTCGACACCGATCTCTCGGCAGTATTCGCCGAAGGACTCATAGATCGTGTCGTCGTCAGCGAATTCCGCTGGGATCTCCTGCAATCTGGCCACGCTGATGCACAGACCTTTCCGATTAGACTGGTTCCATCCTATTGCTCGACACCGAGGAGTCACATATGCCGGTCTTCGCCGTCACCTACCACTATGGTCCCGATACGGATACGCGGATGGAACACCGCCCCGCGCATCGCCGCTGGCAGGCGGAGCTGAATGAGGCCGGGACGATCCTCGCTTCCGGCCCCTTGGACAACGATCCGCAGCCGGGAGGGCTGCTGATCCTCAACGCCGCCGACCGTGCGGAGGTCGAAGGCCACCTCGCCGCCGATCCCTATGCTTCCCTCGGTGTCATCGAGTCGACGGACATCCGCGAATGGACTCCCGTGTTCGGCCCCTTCGCCCAGGGCTGAGAGCCGCGCTGCCGGTCCGGGTCTGCCCGGACAGGGAAGACGCGAGCGGGGTCCGTCCCGAGAGATCGAGACGGACCCCGCTCGTTCTGAGCCGACACCGAGGCGGTGCCGGCGCGACCGGGTTCGATCGGCTCAGGCCTCTTCGGATTCGTTCGAGCTGATGTCCTTGAAGGAGATGCCGTCCTTCTTCATCTTCATCAGTGAGGCCAGGGTGGCTACCACCATGGCGACGACGATGAAGGTCAGCGACAGCCAGGTCGGCACCTCGGGGATCGAATGACCCCACGAGAGGAACTCCCACTCACTCGAATGCAGAGCGTGGATGATGAGCTTGACGCCGATGAAGCCGAGGATCGCGGCGATTCCGTAGTGGAGGTAGACGAGCTTGTCGACGAGTCCTCCGAGCAGGAAGTACAGCTGACGCAGACCCATGAGGGCGAACACGTTCGCAGTGAACACGAGGAACGCGTTCTGAGTGACGCCGAAGATCGCGGGAATCGAGTCGAGAGCGAACATCACGTCGGTCGAGCCGATAGCGATGAACACGATGAACATCGGGGTCCAGTACTTCTTGTTGTCGTCGAGGGTCACCCTCAGCTTGTTGCCGTGGTATTCGTCGACGACGTTGATCCGCTTGCGCAGGAATCGGATGAGACCGTTCTCGCCGTCCCCCTCGTCTTCGGAGCTGAAGGCCTGCCGGTAGGCGACGATGAGGAGGAAGATGCCGAAGATGAAGAAGACTTCGACGAAGGCGCTGATGATCGCCGCACCCGCGAGGATGAAGATGCCGCGGAAGATGATAGCGATGATGATGCCGACCATGAGCACTTCCTGCTGGTACTTCCGCGGTACCGAGAAGCTGCCCATGATGATGATGAAGACGAACAGGTTGTCGATGCTCAACGAGTACTCGAGCAGCCAACCGGTGAGGAATTCGCTGCCGTGCTGGGCATCGCCGATGGCGAACAGCGCACCGGCGAAGACGAGCGCCAGGGCGACGTAGAAGGCGACCCAGATGCTCGCTTCGCGCATCGACGGGGTGTGTGGTCGCTTGACGACCAGCAGGAGGTCGAAGACGAGGATCGCAACGACGATGGTTCCCGAGGTGATCATGAACCAGAGGGGAATCGGAGATTCGCTCGCTGCAGCGGCGTTGCCGCCGGCGGCCAGCGTGGAGGACAGGATATCCATGGATGCCTTTCGTGGTGAAGAGGATGTATCCAGGTCGAAAGTCTCTCCCACGCGGTGAATCTGCGTGCGCTCCGCGTCCGGACCCCTTATGGGGTCGTGGTGACGACCGCGGATGGACGGGATACTCCCTTTCGCCAGCACACCAGTATAAACACGCGAGCATCGCTCACGCGTCACCGGTGCGGATCAGGCGTGCCCTGCCTCCTTCATCTGACGCAGCTCCTGCTTGAGGTCGGAGAGCTCATCGCGCAGACGTGCGGCGAGCTCGAACTGCAGTTCCGCAGCAGCCGAATGCATCTGCGAGGTCAGCGATTCGATGAGCTCGGTGAGGTCGGCTGCCGGCGGGCGCAGCGAACCGGGTTTGCCGGCGGCTTCCCTCTGTTCGTCGGTCAGGGTCGAGTTGTAGCCGCGCTTTCCCTTGCCGTAGTCGAACTCGGTGAGCAGCTCGCGAGTGTCCTCGTCCTCACGCTGCAGACGCTCGGTGATGTCCGCGATCCGCTTGACCAGCGGGGCGGGATCGATGCCGTGCTCTTCGTTGTAGGCGATCTGGATCGCGCGCCTGCGGTCGGTCTCATCGATGGCCGTGCGCATCGAATCCGTGATCGTATCGGCGTACATGTGCACCTGGCCGTTGAGGTTGCGAGCGGCACGACCGATCGTCTGGATGAGCGATGTCGACGACCGGAGGAAGCCTTCCTTGTCGGCGTCGAGGATCGCCACGAGGGAGACCTCGGGCAGGTCGAGACCCTCCCGCAGCAGGTTGATGCCGACCAGCACATCGAACTCACCGGCGCGCAGCTCTGTGAGCAGTTCCACACGCCGCAGGGTGTCGACGTCGGAGTGGAGGTACTGGACCCGGATATCGTGTTCGAGCAGATAGTCGGTGAGATCTTCGGCCATCTTCTTCGTCAGCGTGGTCACGAGCACACGCTCGTTCGCATCGACGCGTGTCCTGATCTCGTCGAGCAGGTCGTCGATCTGCCCCTTCGTCGGTTTGACCTTGATCTCCGGGTCGACGAGTCCGGTGGGGCGGATGATCTGCTGGACGTAGCCGTCGGAGTTCCCGAGTTCGAAGTTGCCGGGGGTAGCGGACAGGTACACGCTCTGTCCCACCCGCTCCCGGAACTCGTCGAACTTCAGCGGCCGGTTGTCCATGGCGCTGGGCAGGCGGAATCCGTGTTCGACGAGCGTGCGCTTGCGCGACATATCGCCTTCGTACATGCCGCCGATCTGCGGGACGGTGACATGCGATTCGTCGATGACGAGCAGGAAGTCCTCGGGGAAGTAGTCGAGCAGACAGTTCGGTGCCGAACCGGGTGCGCGACCGTCGATATGCCGGGAGTAGTTCTCGATGCCGGAGGTGAAACCCATCGATTCCATCATCTCGAGGTCATAGGTCGTGCGCATCTTCAGCCGCTGCGCTTCGAGCAGCTTGTTCTGAGACTCGAAATCGCTCAGCTGCTTCTGCAGCTCGTCCTCGATCCCGCTGATGGCCTTCGCCATCCGGTTCTCACCGGCGACATAGTGGCTGGCCGGGAACACGTGGATGGTCTCCTCGTCGCGGACGATCTCACCCGTCAGGGGGTGGAGAGTCTGCAGCGATTCGATCTCGTCGCCGAAGAACTCGATGCGCAGCGCGAGTTCCTCGTACTGCGGGATGATCTCCACGGTGTCTCCGCGCACACGGAAGGTGCCGCGGGTGAAGGCCATATCATTGCGGGCGTACTGCATGGACACGAAGCGTTTGAGCAGCTCGTCCCGATCGCATTCGTCCCCCTTGTGCAAGGTGACCATCCGGTCGACGTACTCCTCGGGTGTGCCGAGACCGTAGATGCACGACACCGTCGAGACCACGACGACATCGCGTCTGGTCAGCAGCGAATTCGTGGCCGAGTGCCGGAGCCGTTCGACCTCGTCGTTGATCGAGGAGTCCTTCTCGATGAACGTGTCCGTCTGCGGCACATAGGCTTCCGGCTGGTAGTAGTCGTAGTAGGAGACGAAGTACTCGACAGCGTTGTTGGGCAGCAGCTGCCGGAATTCGTTGGCCAGCTGCGCGGCCAGGGTCTTGTTCGGCGCCATGATCAGCGTCGGTCTCTGCACCTGTTCGATGAGCCATGCCGTCGTCGCCGACTTGCCTGTGCCGGTGGCACCGAGGAGGACGATGTCCCGCTCTCCCGCGTCGAGCCGGTCGGAGATCTCTCGGATCGCCGTGGGCTGGTCACCGGAGGGAGAGTACTCGGACACGACCTCGAAGGGCGCCACTTCGCGGGTGACGTCGGGGCGGTGGCCGATCGCTGGCAGGGGGCGTTCTGAGCTCATAGTCCTACCCTAGCCCTCGCCCCTGACATTGGGCAGACCGGAGTCGGAACGACAGCCTCGGCGAAGTGCCTGCCGACATGTGTCACCGTGTCAGTCGAAGCTGTCGGGCACCAGTCGGCGGCGCATCTGCAGGAAGTACGGTTCCTTCGATTCCGCATATGTTCGAATCATCTGCCCGTTCGTCCCGCCCGCAGCCTTGGCATCGGCCAAACGGTCTCTCTTCATTTCGAGGTAGCGGTCCCGCTCCCCCGTGTCCGCGATGAGCAGGTCACGGAACGCGCGGGCGAAGCGCGCACCGACCGACTCCGCGGTGCGCACATGCAGATTGACGGCGCGGCCGGGATCCGAGTTCGCGTGGAACCATTTCCCTTCGGTCGACTCCTCGCCGAGGTGGTCGCTCGTCTCGGCTGCCGGATAGCCGAGTTCGGCCAGTCGGGGTGCCAGCTCCCTGGCGGCGGTGAGATCGGGGACGAGGAGCTGCAGATCGATGACGTCCCTGGCGGGCAGTCCCGGCACAGCGGTGGAGCCGATATGGTCGATGGCGAACTCCTCGCCCGTTCCGTGTCGCAGCTTCCTGATCGCTCTCTGTGCGTCACCGATCCAGTCGGCCTCCGCGGGATCGACGAGTTCGAGGGCTGCCTGCGGTGCCCGCCGCCCGGACGCAAGATTGGCGGCGAAGGGGCGGATCCGCGATTCGATGAGCCGGGCGACCGCGGCCTTCGTCTCTTCGACGGGACCGGAGTTGTCGATGATGACATCGCAGGCTGCTCGGCGGGTGTCGTCATCGGCTTGGCGGGAGATCCGTGCAGCGGCGTCGTCGCGGTCCATTCCGCGGGAGTCCATGAGCCGCTGCAGACGCACCTCGGCGGGCACGTCGACGAGGAGATTGAGGTGGTAGGCCGGTGTCATGTCGTTCTCGACGAGCAGCGGGACGTCGTGGACGACGATCTCGGCCTCGGCCTGTCCGGCGAAGTGTTCGGCGGTGCGGTCGCGGATCGCCGGATGCATGAGGCCGTTGAGCCGTGCTGTGTGGTCGGAATCGACGAAGGCCGCCGCGGCCAGTGCCGGCCGGTCGAGCGAGCCGTCGGAGTGCAGCACCTGCGGCCCGAAGGCCTCGGCCAGCTTCTCGAGCAGCGGCTGTCCGGGTTCGACGACTTCGCGGGCGATTGCATCGGCGTCGACGAGCACTGCCCCGTGTTCGACGAGCATTGCGGACACCGTTGACTTTCCGGCGCCGATTCCGCCGGTGAGACCGATTCTCAGCATGGGATCATCTTACTGATCCAGGCGGTAGACCCGCACTCCCTCATCGGCGAAGATCGGATCTCCGACCGCGGCTTCGAGGAATGCCGCATACTCTCCGTCACCTCCCGGCAGGAGCGGAGCTTCGGGGGCGAGGACGATGAAGTCGACCCCGGTCTCCCTCAGTGAGGCGACCGCCGAGGCGACTTCCGGGCTGTCCGCGCTCGGCATGGGCTCCCCGTCGAAGACGGAGCCGTGCAGGAGTTCGTCGAGGGCATCCTCGGGGGCGGAATAGGTCACCGCAGATTCCGGGCTCGAGCCGATGAAGTAGCCGCCGGTCTCCCGGTAGCGGAATCCGCTCACCGACTGCCACACCATGGCTTCGTCGGCGTGGGGCTCGGCCCATGCGAGGGGGCGGGGGAAGGTTTTGACGACGGATCCGGCGGGGATCACCTCGGCGATGGAGTGCTCGTAGAAGTCCGGAACTGTCACCTCATGGGCGGTCTGCGGAGCGGGGAGGATGGCAACGGCGGCGAGGACGAGCAGAATGAGGAGGGCGCGGGCGCGAAGCAGCTTCCGGTGGTTCAGCGCCCACTGGAGGCCGATGCCGAGCACGGCGAAGAGCGCGATCGTCGAGTGGAGGACGAGCCGCATGGGCAGGATGTTGTTGAGTACGGGGATGGCTTCGATGAGCGCGAACGGACCGGTCTCGAGGGCGATTCTGCCGCCGAGGAGGATCGGGGAACCCAACGCCAGCAGGAAGACGAGGAAACCGGTTGCGGCCGCAATGCGCACCGGGACCGCATACACGGAGCGGCGGCCGAGGCCGCAGACGATGAGCACAGCTGCCGCCAGTGCTGGTGCGCCGACGTAGGCGCCGAGTTCGGCGGGGTCGATCTCCATGATCCGGGGCAGAGGGGATACTCCGGAACTCAGCCAGGCCGGGGCGGCGGGCAGGATCGGGTCGAGCAGGTCGGTGTTCCATACTCCGTGTGGGCGGATGGCGCCCTGTGGGGCGTTCGGTCCGGACATGGTCACCAGCAGCGGGATCGCACACAGCATGGCGATACAGCCGGCGACTGCGGAACCGAGACCGAGGGCGACCCATGACCGGGCGCGGTAGACGCGGAGTCCGAAGACGGCGAGGCTGGCCAGGAAGCAGAGTGCGGCGAGAAAGGTTCCGGCCAGAACTTCGGTCGAGACGTAGAACTGGAAGCCGAGTAGGAGCCCGAAGCCTCCTCCGAGCAGCCACAGGCGACGGCTGCGCAGCAGTGAACGGCCGGGATCCGCCTGTATCGCTCGGCCGAGGTCGAGGAGAGCGAGGATCGCCCAGGCGGTCAGGGGCGGAGTGACGATGTAGGCGAGGTTCGGGTGGCCGCCGAGCTGGGCGATGACATAGCTGGAGAAGCCGACCCCAGCAGCGGCGATGAAAGCGGGCAGACGGTCGAGGAAGCGGCGGAAGAGCACGGCTGCGGCCAGGCTGCCGAACACCGGGAAGGCGAGGATGAGGAGGTTGTAGCTCACGATGGGGCCGGCCACCCACGTGACGGGAGCGAGCAGGATCGCGAACCCGGCGAGCGAGGTGTTCCAGGCTCCGTTGACTCCCCCGCCGAGGGCGTTCATCGATTCCGTGTACAGCAGGCCGCCGGTTTCACCGGCTCCGAATCCGAGGGCGTCTGCGAGAACCTGCGCGCCGTGCCCGAGCCACCAGATGAACAGTGAGGTGTCGTCATTGGAGGCGACGACGCTCCCGCCGGGGTCCGCGGCGACGGAGCCGAAGACGGTCAGGCTGCCGACACAGAGGATGAGCGTGTACCACAGCCACGGGCGCAGGCGTGCGCGAGCCGTGGGGGCGTACAGAAAGGGCTCCCGGCCTTCCGACCGGGAGCCCTTCTGGTGGCTGCTGTCAGCTGCCTGCAAGCTTCTCACGCAGGGCTGCGAGAGCTTCGTCGCTGGCCAGGGTGCCCTCGTCGTTCGCCTCTTCGGAGGAGAACGATCCGGTGGCCGGGGCGGCTTCGGCAGATCCGACGGCGTCGGCTGCGGAGGCCTCGGCATCCGCTGCGATGGCCTTGGCGACCTGCTTCTTGTGCTCTTCCCACCGTTCCTGAGCGGCGGCGTACTGCTGCTCCCAGGTCTCGCGCTGAGCCTCGTAGCCCTCGACCCATTCGTTGGTCTCGGGGTCGAAGCCCTCGGGGTACTTGTAGTTGCCGTCCTCGTCGTACTCCTGCGGCATGCCGTACAGAGCGGGGTCGAGGAACTCTTC
This sequence comes from Brevibacterium sp., assembly GCF_052105255.1. Classification (NCBI taxonomy): domain Bacteria; kingdom Bacillati; phylum Actinomycetota; class Actinomycetes; order Micrococcales; family Brevibacteriaceae; genus Brevibacterium; species Brevibacterium sp. The sequence continues at coordinate 83,537 of NZ_JBQDYQ010000004.1, read as the reverse complement.
GGCCTCGGGGTCGACGCCTTCGTTCGCCTGCTTCAGTGACAGCGAGATGCGGCGGCGTTCCAGGTCGATGTCGATGACCTTGACGTAGATGGTCCCGTCGACCGAGACGACCTGCTCGGGCAGATCCACGTGGCGCACGGCCAGCTCGGAGATGTGGACGAGGCCTTCGATGCCGTCTTCGACGCGCACGAATGCACCGAACGGAACGAGCTTGGTGACCTTGCCCGGCACGATCTGTCCGATGACGTGCGTGCGAGCGAAGTGCTGCCAAGGATCTTCCTGGGTGGCCTTGAGCGACAGCGAAACGCGCTCACGGTCCATGTCGACGTCGAGAACCTCGACGGTGACTTCGTCACCCACGGTGACGACCTCACCCGGGTGATCGATGTGCTTCCAGGACAGTTCGGAGACGTGGACGAGTCCGTCGACACCACCGAGATCGACGAACGCACCGAAGTTGACGATGGAGGACACGACACCAGGACGGACCTGGCCCTTCTGCAGGGTCTGCAGGAAGTCGTGACGGACGGCCGACTGGGTCTGCTCGAGCCAGGCACGGCGTGACAGGACCACGTTGTTGCGGTTCTTGTCGAGCTCGATGATCTTGGCTTCGACCTGCTGGCCGATGTAGGGGGCGAGGTCGCGGACGCGGCGCATCTCGACCAGGGACGCGGGCAGGAAGCCGCGCAGTCCGATGTCGACGATCAGGCCGCCCTTGACAACCTCGATGACGGTGCCGGTGACAACGCCGTCGTCTTCCTTGATCTTCTCGATGTCGCCCCAGGCACGCTCGTACTGAGCGCGCTTCTTCGACAGCATGAGACGACCCTCTTTGTCTTCCTTCTGAAGAACGAGGGCTTCGATTTCGTCCCCGACCTCGACGACTTCGCCGGGATCGACATCGTGCTTGATGGAAAGCTCACGTGCGAGGATGACGCCTTCCGTCTTGTATCCGATGTCGACGAGGACTTCGTCACGGTCGACCTTGACGACTTCGCCCTCTACGATGTCGCCATCGTTGAAGTACTTGATGGTCTCATCGACGGCGGCGAGGAAATCCTCAGCGGTTCCGATGTCGTTGACAGCGACCTGCTTCGGCTGCACCGATTCCGGCGTGGTGGTGGTCATATAGGTAGGGACTCCGATGGAATATTGGTCCAGATCCGGTACCCTGGCGACAGGTCGTGTAAGTTGCCGCAAGAACCGAATCCGGTCTCGATTGCGAATTTGGACTTGTATGCACAGGCGCATACGGTTGTCAATGCTAGCACCTTTTCGGGTGTGAATGCACGCCGAAGAGACGAATCATCACCACCTGGGGCCACGGAGGAACCATGAGCGAAGGAACTGGCGGAGCCGAGGTCATCAGCGGTGGCTATCTCCCGATCGACGAAGAGGCTTCCGTCCGGGCCAATCGCAGCTATTGGGACAACTCGGCCGAGGAGTATCTCGCCGAACACGGCACGTTCCTCGGGGCTTCGGATTTCATCTGGTGTCCGGAAGGAATTCACGAATCCGATGTGCGCCTCCTCGGCGATGTCGACCGGAAGCAGGTTCTCGAGGTCGGCTGCGGTGCCGGTCAGTGCTCCCGGTGGCTGGCCGAGCAGGGCGCGATCACCACAGGTGTCGACGTCTCCACCGGAATGCTCGAGCAGGCCTCGCGTCTGCAGCGCGAGCATCCCCTGAGCACCGAGGCGACTCCGCCGACGTTCCTTCTCGCCGATGCCCGACAGCTGCCGTTCGCATCGAACAGCTTCGATCGGGCGTTCTCCTCCTACGGCGCTCTGCCCTTCGTCAAGGATGCCGAGGTCGTCTTCGCCGAGGTCGCACGAGTGCTGCGCACCGGCGGACAATGGGTCTTCTCGACGACTCACCCGATGCGGTGGATGTTCCCCGATGTTCCGGGTGAGGCCGGGCTGACCGTCGAGTACTCGTATTTCGACCGCACACCGTACGTCGAGCTGTCCTCCGACGGTCAGCCCGTCTACGCCGAGCATCACCGCACGATGAGCGATTGGGTCCGACTGCTCGTCGATGCCGGCTTCTCGATCGATTCGGTGACCGAACCCGAATGGCCGGAAGAGAATCGGACGGCCTGGGGTGGTTGGTCACCGCTGCGCGGAGCGCTCATGCCCGGCACCGTGATCTTCTCCACCACCCTGACCAAGGGCTGAGAGGACCGAACGTCCGGTTCCGTCAGAACGGCTGTCTGGGCACCTTTCCGCGGCCGGGTTCGGAATAGGGACCATCATCAGCCGAGGACTGTGAAGTCCTCGGCCAGTCCCGCGAGGCCGGTCAGCCCGGCGAGCACTGAGCTCCCCTTTCCGCTCTGCACCGCGAGTTCCACGGCGATCGTCATGATCGTCGCATCCGCGTCTGCGGAGCTCAGTGCAGAGCGGAGATGTAGCGGCTCGCGACTAACAGAGTGCCAGCCTTCGGCACACAGTGTCCTCGTTCAAACCGTCCGAACCCTGCGCAATTCAGCCGCCGCACTCTCGTTCAAGCGCTAGCGCATATGTCGTGTGGTACACGGCGCGCAAACTGCGGGAACGCGTGAACGAGCGCAGGCGAGACCCTTTTCTGAGCTTGTGCTTGAACGAGAGCGGCGGTTCAGTGGGCAGCGGGTCAGTGGGCGGCGGCGTGCCAGGAGCGGCCGGTGCCGACGTTGACGTCGAGGGGCACATCGAGCTCGAACGCCGACCCCATCTCCTCCGTGACGATCGTCGTCACCTCGCCGATCTCATCCGGGCGGACGTCGACGATGATCTCATCATGAACCTGCAGCAGCATCGGCGAGTGCAGGTCCTGCAGCCGCGCGGCGACCTTGAGCATGGCGATCTTCATGATGTCGGCGGCCGACCCCTGGATCGGTGCGTTGAGTGCGGCGCGTTCGGCCATGTCCCGCAGCTGTCGACGGTCACTGTGCAGTGCCGGCAGGTAGCGGCGGCGGCCCATGATGGTCTCTGTGAACCCCTTGGCGCGGGCCTGTTCGACGATGTCGTCGAGGTAGTCCTTGACGGCACCGAACCGTTCGAAGTACTGGTCCATCAGCCCCTTGGCTTCATCGACTCCGATCGCCAGCTGCCGGGAGAGTCCGTATGCGGAGAGTCCGTACACCAGCCCGTAGGACATGGCCTTGACCTTCGAACGCATCTCGGAGTCGACTTCGTCGATGCCGACGCCGAAGACCTTCGAGCCGACATAGGAGTGGAGGTCCTCGCCGTCCTTGAACGCCTGGATGAGCGCGTCGTCGCCGGACAGGTGAGCCATGATCCGCATTTCGATCTGCGAGTAGTCGGCGGTGAGCAGAGTCCCGCCCGACACCTCGGGATCGGCGATGAAGATCTCCCGGATGCGTCGGCCCGATTCGGTCCGAACCGGAATGTTCTGCAGGTTCGGATCCAGCGAGGAGAGCCGACCGGTGGCAGCTACGGTCTGCTGGTACGTGGTGTGGATGCGGCCGTCGTCGGCGACGGTCTTCAGCAGTCCGATCACGGTCTGCTTGAGCTTGGTCGAATCCCGGTAGGCCAGCAGGTGCTGGAGGAAGGGGTGCCCGGTTTTGACGAACAGTTCGGCCAGGGCGTCGGCATCCGTCGTGTAACCGGTCTTCGTGCGTTTGGTCTTGGGCATATCGAGTTCGTCGAAGAGCACTGTCTGCAGCTGTTTGGGAGAACCGAGGTTCACCTCGTGGCCGATCGCGTCATAAGCCTCCTGCGCACTGGCTTCGGCCTGTTTCGTGAATTCGTCGATGAGGTTCGACAGTCCGATCTCATCGACGGCGATCCCGGTCGCTTCCATGCGTGCGAGCACGGGCACGAGCGGCAGTTCGATCTCGCGGTACACCTGCGTCATGTTCGCGTCCTCGACGGCTTTCGCGAGCACCTCGTGGACTTCGAGCAGTGCGGCGGCACGTTGGCCGTGCGTGGTCACCGAGGCAGCGGAGTCGAGGTCGAGGGCGAGCTGTCCTGAATCGGCCTCGGGTTCGCTGAGGTCGATTCCGGCACGGTCGGCGGCGATCTGACCGAGTTCGTAGGACCGGGCATCGGGAACGAGGAGGTAGGCGGCCAGAGCCGTGTCCCCGGCAATGTCCGTCACGGACAGTCCCATCGACTCCCAGGCTTTGATCTGCAGCTTCGAGCTGTGGAGGATGAGCGAATGCCCACCGAGGGCGGATCCGAGCGCGCCGACGGCCTTCTGCCCCGCCTCGGCGAGGTCGACGACCCAGGCCTGGCCGGGTTCCGCGGAGACCGCGAGGGTCCGTGCCTGACCGTGGCCGAGTTCGTACGAGGCATCGGAATCGAGCGCCAGCACATCGTGGTCGGCGATCTTCGTCAGCAGCGTGTCGATGTCGACGGTCTCGATGGTCGTCTCGCGTACCGGTGCCGGCTCGGATTCGGCTCCGGCCTCCGGAAAGATCGCGGCCAGACGCTTGCCGAGGGCCTGGAACTCGAGTTGGTCGAACAGGCTCGACAGCTCGGCCGGGTCGCCTTCGCCCCAGACCAGATCGTCGAACTCCAGTCCCAGGTCGACGTCGTCGAGGAGGCGGTTGAGTCGGTAGTTCCGCTCCACCTCGGTGATATGGTCGCGCAGCTTCTCCCCGACCTTGCCGCCGATCTTATAGGCGTTGTCCAGCACGCCGGACAGGTCGCCGTGCGCGGTGAGCCATTTGGCAGCGGTCTTGTCACCGACTCCGGGCACGCCGGGCAGATTATCGGCCTTCTCACCGACGAGCGCGGCCAGGCCCCGGTAGTTCGCGGGGCTGACCCTGTACTTCTCCTCGACCGCGGCCGGAGTCATCCGGTTGAGATCACTGACTCCGCGTTTCGGGTAGAGGACCGTGACCCGGTCGGAGGCGAGCTGGAACGAATCCTTGTCTCCGCTCACCACCTCGACGAACGAGCCGGCCTCGGTGCCCATCTTCGCCATCGTCGCCAGGACGTCGTCGGCTTCGAAGCCCTCCTTCGTCACGACCCGGATCCCCATCGCCGTGACGATGTCCTTGATGAGGTCGATCTGCGGATGGAACTCGGGCGGAGTCTTCGCCCGGCCGGCTTTGTACTCGGGGTATTCCTCGAGGCGGAACGTCTGGCGGCCGAGGTCGAAGGCCACGGCCACATGGCTGGGCTCCTCGTCGCGGAGGACGTTGATGAGCATCGAGATGAAGCCGTAGATGGCGTTCGTCGTCTGACCGGTGCTGGTCGAGAAGTTCTCGACCGGCAGGGCATGGAAAGCCCGGTAGGCCAGGGAGTGTCCGTCGATGAGCAGGAGGGATTCGTTTGAGTGACTCACATGGCATAGCCTAGCGTTCGAAGCTGACTTGAAGGAGAACCGATGCTGCGTCCCGACGTGTCCCTGACTGCTCACACCACATCTGAGGAGATCGACGCGCTGCTCGAGCAGCTGCGTGGGCCGGGCGCCGGTGGTGAGCTGGCCGAGAGGATGGGAATCGAATTCGTCGAGCTCGCCCATGACCATGTCGTGGCCACGGCCCCGGTCCTCGGCAATCGGCAGCCGATGGGACTCTTCCACGGAGGCGGCCACGTCGTCCTCGCCGAATCGCTGGCATCGATGCATTCGTACCTGCTCTCCGGGGGCAGGAACGTTGTCGGTGTCGATCTCAATGCCACTCACCTGCGTGCCGCACGTGAGGGCGTGGTCACCGGTCGCGCCGAGGTGCTCCACCAGGGACGCACGATCGTGTCCCATGAAGTGAAGATGACCGACGAGGCGGGGCGGCTGCTCTCGATCGTGCGGATCACGAACATGATCCTGAAGACCGAGCCGAAGGGCTGAGGTCCGAATCGAAGGGCGGAGGTGAAGGGCCGAGACAGGACCCTCCGCAGCGAACGCAGAAAGCCGGCGAATCCATCTCGGGATTCGCCGGCCTTCTTGGGTTCCGGGTCCGGACCTGCCTGGTCCGGAAGGGGGTTACTTCTTGCTGCCGATCTGCTTGAGCACGGTCTCGGCGACCTCGCGCATCGTCAGTCTGCGGTCCATCGAGGTCTTCTGGATCCAGCGGAAGGCCTCGGGTTCGCTCAGCCCCATGGACGTCTGCAGCAGGCTCTTGGCGCGTTCGACGAGCTTGCGGGTCTCGAAACGTTCTGTGAGATCGGAGATCTCGGACTCGAGCGAGCTGATCTCGGCGTGACGCGAGAGCGCGATCTCCAGGGCCGGGATGAGGTCGGCCGAGGTGAACGGCTTGACGACATAGGCCATGGCGCCGGCATCGCGGGCACGCTCGACGAGCTCCTTCTGCGAGAAGGCGGTGAGCAGCACCACGGGCGCGATGCGGGCGCGGGCGATGCGCTCGGCCGCAGAGATTCCGTCGAGGATGGGCATCTTGATGTCCATGACCACGAGGTCGGGGCGCAGCTCCTCGGCCAGGCGGATGGCGGATTCGCCGTCCGCAGCCTCACCGACGACGTCGTAGCCGACTTCGCGGAGCATTTCTACGATATCGAGACGAATCACGGCCTCGTCTTCGGCCACGACTACGCGGCGGACCGGCACGGACTCATCTGAAGTTGATTCTTCGCTGTTTGAAAGCACGTCACCAGTCTAGACCAGGCGCTCAGCGTCGTGGCCAGCGGACCGGTAAGTTTCTTCTGTGAGGGTGGCCACGGCCGGTGACGGTGGCCACCGGCGGGCATCCTCGGCGGGTGGCGAATGTGCAATCGGTCCGCGCACGCAGTAGAATCATCCCGTTGCACAGGCGGTCCTGACAGGACAGCTCGTGACGAGCCGGATTGGCGGAATCGGTAGACGCGGTGCACTCAAAATGCATTGTCGAAAGACGTGCGGGTTCGAGTCCCGCATCCGGTACAGACGAAGGCACTGTCGACCATGTTGTCGACAGTGCCTTCTTGCATTCCCTCGGCGGTGTCAGCACCCGCGGGCTCGAAGTGCATACGCACTGATCACGATCACTACCTATGATTTTCGAAGCCGCCCGTGCACGCCGTTCGGCTCATTCGGCCGATTCAGCGCCGCAGGGCGAGGGCGACGATCTCCGTCCCGCGCTCACGCGCCGCCCGGATGAGCGCTGTCAGCAGGCCCTTCCCCACACCTCTGCCCTGCGCCGCCGGGGCAACTGCGACCTCTTCGATGTCGACATGGGGGTCGGAAGGTCGGCCCTCGACGAGGCGGCCGAGCAGCGATGTCACCTGCGGGACATCGTGCTCGGACAGACCCTCGGCTGAGAAGAGATCAACTCCGGCTGTGGGCATCCTCGGTGCGGATCTCGTCGACATCGGCATCCTCCTCGGTCGGAACGTAGCCGTTGATGCGCGGGGCATCGAAGCGTTCGACATCCAGGATCTCATGCCGCTTGGCCACGATGGCCGGAACGAGTGCCTGACCGGAGACATTGAGCGCGGTGCGGCCCATGTCGACGATCGGCTCGATGGCCAGCAGCAGACCCACGCCCTCGAGGGGCAGCCCCAGCGTCGACAGCGTCAGGGTGAGCATCACGGTCGCACCCGTCGTGCCGGCCGTGGCGGCCGAACCGATGACGGCGACGAAGACGATGAGCAGATACTGGATGAGGGAGAGATCGATGCCGAAGAACTGAGCAACGAACACCGCCGCGATCGCCGGGTAGATCGCCGCGCAGCCGTCCATCTTCGTCGTTGCGCCGAAGGGCACGGCGAAGGCGGCGTAGGAATGGGGCACCCCGAAATTGTCGGTGGCGACCTTCTGCGTCACGGGCATGGTGCCGATCGAGGACCGAGAGACGAAGCCCATCTGCGTGGCCGGCCAGACTCCGGAGAAGTACTGGCGCACGGACAGACCGTTGGCACGAGCCAGGGCCGGGTAGACGACGAAGAAGACGATCGCGAGACCGACATAGACGGCGACGACGAACCACAGCAGCGATCCCATCGTCGACCAGCCGTAGGAGTTCACGGCGTTGCCGATGAGGCCGAGCGTACCGATCGGAGCGATCCGCACGATCCACCAGACGACCTTCTGAACCACGGCCAGAGCCGCCTCGGTGAACTGGAGGAACGGCTCTGCGGCCTTGCCCACCTTGACCGCGGCGATGCCGATGGCGCCGGAGACGATGATGAGCTGGAGGATGTTGAAGTTGACATCGGAGGTCAGCGCTCCGGCCTCATCCGCCGACGTGGCGACCTCGAGTCCGAGGACGTTCACCGGGATCAGACCGGTGAGGAAGGCCAGCCAGCTGCCCTGGGATTCGGGAGCGCCGGTGCTCAGCGACGCAGCATCGGCATGGGCACCGGGCTGCATGACGACGCCTATGATGAGTCCGAGGATGACGGCGATCAGCGCCGTGAGGGCGAACCACAGCAGGGTCGACACCGCAAGCCGGGCGGCATTGGTGACCTTGCGCAGGTTGCCGATGCTCGCGATGATCGCAGTGATCACCAGCGGTACGACGGCGGCCTTGAGCAGGGTGACATACGACGAGCCGATGGTGTCCAGGGTCTGGCCGAGCCGGTTGTCAGCACTGTCGCTGACCGGTCCCCATGAGCGGGCGATGAGCCCGAGGATGACACCGGCGATGAGTGCGATGGTCACCTGCACTCCGAAGGACTTGCTCCACGCGGGCAGTCTCATTGAATTCCTCTCCTAGCGGGTCCTCCCCTCTGTGATCCGCAGGGAGGATTGGGCAACAGAGAGCACAACTGTTGAGCAATCCCTGAAATTCCTCGATCTTCTGTGATCTGTCTCGCATCCTGGAATCGGCTCGCGACGCGCCCGCGGGCACGCAGACGCCGGCGGCGCCTGCCCTGTGATGACAGGACAGGCGCCGCCGGCGCGTCGGACCGCAGTTGATCAGTGGCGGGGCGAGTGGCCCTCGCGCACGATCGGCACCTCGCGGGTGATGGGCGCTTCGGCGACGACCCCGTACCCGGCCAGCGGATCCTCCTCCGAGTCCGAGGCGTCCTGGTAGGCGGCCGTCACACCCTTGGCGGCATCGCCGATGGTGTGGATGCGCAGGGCGTTCGTCGAGCCGGGGATCCCGGGAGGCGAACCGGCCACGAGGACGCTCTGATCGCCTTCGCGAGCCGTGCCGTCGGCGAGCAGAACGGCGTCGACCTGGCGTGCCATCTGGTCGGTGTGACGCACGGTCTTCACGAGATACGGCCGGACTCCCCAGGTCAGCGCCAGCTGGTGACGGACCTGCGGGTCGGGGGTGAAGCCGAGGATCGGCCAGGCCGGGCGCAGACGCGACATGCGCCGCACCGAATCGCCCGTCTGCGAGAAGGTGCACAGAAGGTCGATATCCAGTTGCTGAGCAATCTGCACGGCTGCCGCGGTGACGGCTCCGCCCTTCGTATGGGGAACGGTGCCCAGCGCGGGAATCCGTTCGAGACCGTGCTCTTCGGTGGAGCCGATGATCCGGCTCATCGTCCGGATCGCTTCGACCCAGTGACTGCCCACCGAGGTCTCACCGGAGAGCATGAGCGCATCGGCGCCGTCGAGGACGGCGTTCGCGCAGTCGCTGGCTTCGGCGCGGGTGGGCCGCGGTGCGTCGATCATCGTCTCGAGCATCTGAGTGGCCACGATGACGGGCTTGGCCTGCTGACGGGCGATTTCGACGGCCCGCTTCTGCACGATCGGGACCTGTTCGAGCGGCAGTTCGACGCCGAGGTCGCCGCGGGCGACCATGATGCCGTCGAAGGCGTCGATGATCTCATCGAGCTGGTCGACCGCCTGCGGCTTCTCGAGCTTGGCGATGACCGGAGCGGTGATTCCCACCTCGTCCATGACCGCTCGCACATCGTTCATGTCCTCGGGGCTGCGGACGAAGGACAGGGCGACCCAGTCGAAGCCGAGCTGCAGACCCCACTTGAGGTCGTCGACGTCCTTCTCCGACAGAGCGGGAACGGAGACCGGGACTCCGGGCAGGTTGATGCCCTTGTGGTTGGAGATGGTTCCGCCGATCTCGACCTCGGTGACCACATCGGTGGCGGTCACCTCGGTGGCGCGCAGGCGCAGGCGTCCGTCGTCGATGAGCAGCGGATCTCCCACGGACACGTCTTCTGCCAGGGTCGGCAGTGTCGTGGAGACGAGCTCTGCGGTGCCGGGGACATCACGGCTGGTGATGGTGAAGGTGGCCCCTTCGACGAGCTCTTCCTTCCCGTTGGCGAAGGTGCCCACGCGGATCTTCGGACCCTGGAGGTCCAGCAGGACGGCGACGGGGCGTCCGGTGTCGAGGGCGGCCTGGCGGACCCAGGCGAACTTCTCCTCGTGCTCTTCTCGTTTTCCGTGGCTCAGATTGAATCGGGCGACATCGACGCCTTCATCGACGAGCTCGCGGATCTCTTCATAGGAGTTCTGGTTCGGACCTAAAGTTGCGACTATCTTTGCACGCCTCATACGCTCCACCCTACCTAAAGTCTCAGCTGACGGTTTTCACCGATCGGCGCTGGTCACGGACGGTGGGACGGCACTGCGCTGTGCCGCCCCACCGCCTTTTCTCAATTTCTGACATAACCTATCTTAGCATTTGAACCCTTCGTCGGTGGGCTGCACGGGTGCCGGCAACCTCGTCGACCCGGTGAGGAACCGGTCGACTTCGGCGGCCGCGGCGCGCCCCTCGGCGATGCCCCACACGATGAGCGACTGCCCGCGTCCGGCATCGCCGGCGACGAAGACTCCGGGGGTCTCCGAAGCGTAGGAGTCATCACGGGTGAAGGCTCCGGTCTTCGCGACGTCGAGATCGAACGATTCCGATTCCGGTCCGGAGAAGCCCAGTGCCAGCAGCACGAGATCGGCCTCGAGGACGTGTTCGGTGCCCGGTGTCGGAATCCGGCGGCCGTCGACGAATTGGGTCTCGGCGACCTCGATCCCGCTCACGCGGCCGGTGTCGTCGCCGACGAAGCGCGTGGTCGAGGCGAGGTACTTCCGCGTTCCGCCCTCCTCGTGCGAGGACTGGACTTCGAAGACGCGAGGAACGGTCGGCCACGGATCGCTCTCACTGCGTTCGGCAGGCGGCTGGGCGCCGATCGCCAGAGTCGTCACCGAGGCGGCCTTCTGGCGCAGGGCAGTGCCCAAGCAGTCGGCGCCCGTGTCCCCGCCGCCGATGATGATGACGTGTTTGCCCGCGGCATCGATGAACGCCGACGAGTCGGCCTCGGGGCCGCGATGATCGCCCGCCTGATCCCGATTCGAGGGCACGAGGTAGTCCATGGCGAATTCGACCCCGTCGAGATCGCGGCCGGGGATCGGCATGTCGCGCGGAACCGTCGCACCCGTGCACACGATGACGGCATCGAAGCTCGAACGCAGGGATTCGAGCGTGACATCGCGTCCGACCTCGACCGAGGTCTTGAAGCGGGTGCCCTCCGCACGCATCTGATCGAGTCGACGATCGATGTGGTGCTTCTCCAGCTTGAAGTCCGGGATGCCGTAGCGCAGAAGTCCGCCGAGGCGGTCGGCGCGTTCGTAGACGACGACCGTATGCCCGGCTCGGGTCAGCTGCTGGGCCGCGGCCAGCCCGGTGGGACCGGATCCGATCACGGCGACCGTGTGGCCCGTGATCCGCTCGGGGATGATCGGCTGGATGAGACCGGCCTCGAAGCCCTGATCGACGATCGTGACCTCGACCTGTTTGATCGTCACTGCCGGCTGGTTGATGCCGAGGACGCAGGCGTTCTCGCACGGGGCCGGACAGGCACGCCCGGTGAACTCCGGGAAGTTGTTCGTCGCGTGGAGCAGTTCGACGGCGCGCGGGAGCTCGCCGCGGTACATCGCGTCGTTGAACTCCGGGATGAGGTTGCCCAGCGGGCAGCCCTGATGGCAGAAGGGGATGCCGCAGTCCATGCAGCGTGACGCCTGCCGTCGCAGCTGCTCGGGATCACCCGCCTCGTAGACCTCCTTGAAGTCCATGAGACGGATCGGGACGGGGCGCCGCTTCGGCAGCTCCCGGTGTTCGACGGTGAGGAATCCGTGCGGATCAGCCATTGGTCGCCTCCAGAATCGTGTGCCAGGCCTCGTCCGAGTCGACGGCCTTGCCGGCCGCGACGAACTCGTCCTGGATGTCTTTGACCGTCGCGTAGGCGACGGGGATGATCTTCGTGAAGCGGGAGAGGACGTCCTGTCCTCGGCGCAGTCCGTCGAGGAGCTCGCCGGCCAGCGGTGAGGCAGTCCATTCGACATGCTCACGCAGCAGCCGCTCGAGGATCTCCATATCGTCCACACCGACGCCGGTGAAGCGGAAGACCCCGGCCGCCCGCTCCTTCGGATTGAGTCGGGCCGGATTGAAGTCGAGCACATAGGCGGTGCCGCCGGACATGCCTGCGGCGAAGTTCCGGCCGGTGCCACCGAGGATGACTGCCACACCTCCAGTCATGTATTCGAGGCCGTGGTCGCCGATGCCCTCGACGACTGCCTCGGCGCCGGAATTGCGGACGAGGAACCGCTCCCCCACCTGTCCCGAGAAGAACAGCTTGCCGGCCGTCGCCCCGTAGCCGAGCACATTGCCGGCGATGACGTTGTGTTCGGGTCGGGTGGGGTTCGCCGCATGCGGCCGAACGCTGACGATTCCTCCGGACAGGCCCTTGCCGACATAGTCGTTCGCATCACCGTGGAGTTCGATGCTGACCCCCTGCGGCAGGTAGGCGCCGAGGGACTGTCCGGCAGTTCCGCGCAGCTCGAGCCGGATCGTGTGGTCCGGCAGTCCCGCTTGCCCGTGGGCGAGAGTGACGTGATGGCCGAGCAGGGTGCCCGCCGAGCGGTCGGTGTTCTCGATCGCCGAGGTGATCGTCGTCTCCGTGCCCTCCGAGATGGCGTCTCGGGCCTGCTCGAGCAGGCGGAGGTCGAGCTCGTCGGCGAAGTCGCGGTCGACGGGTTCGCCGCATTTGCGTGCGACGTCGGAGCTGCCGTGGAGGTCGACGGGGACCTTGAGGATCGAGGCGAGATCGAGGTCGAGCCCTGTTGCGGCCGCCCGCTCCTCGTCGATGCTCAGCCGCTCGACCGCGCCTATGGCCTCATCGAGGCTGCGCAGGCCGAGTGCCGCCAGGTAGGCGCGGACCTCCTCGGCGATGAAGGTGAAGAAGTTGACGACGTGATCGGCCTGACCGTGGAAGCGCTCGCGCAGCTTCGGGTTCTGGGTCGCCACACCCACCGGGCACGTGTCCTTGTGGCACACGCGCATCATGATGCAGCCGGAGACGACGAGGGCCGTGGTCGCGAACCCGAACTCCTCCGCGCCGAGCAGGGCTGCGATGATGACATCCCGGCCGGTCTTGAGCTGACCGTCGACCTGTACGCTGACCTTCTCGCGCAGACCGTTGAGCACGAGGGTCTGCTGAGCCTCGGCGAGGCCGAGCTCCCAGGGAGTGCCCGCATGCTTGAGCGAATTGAGCGGACTCGCTCCGGTTCCGCCGTCGTGCCCGGAGATGAGGACCACGTCGGCACCGGCTTTCGCCACTCCGGCAGCCACCGTGCCCACGCCGATCGCGGACACGAGCTTGACGTGGACCCGAGCCTTGGCGTTGGCGCGGCCGAGGTCGTGGATGAGCTGGGCCAAGTCCTCGATCGAGTAGATGTCATGGTGCGGCGGAGGCGAGATCAGCCCGACGCCCGGAGTCGCGTGACGAGTCTTCGCGATCCACGGGTAGACCTTCGTCCCGGGCAGCTGCCCGCCCTCGCCGGGCTTGGCTCCCTGCGCCATCTTGATCTGCAGGTCGTCGGCCTCGGTGAGGTAGTGGCTCGTGACGCCGAAGCGCCCCGAGGCGATCTGCTTGATCGCCGAACGGCGCTCGGGGTCGATGAGCCGCTCGGTGTCCTCGCCGCCTTCGCCCGTGTTCGACTTGCCGCCGATCCGGTTCATCGCGATCGCCAGGGTCTCGTGGGCCTCCTGGGACAGCGAACCGTAGCTCATCGCTCCGGTCGAGAACCGCTTCATGATCTCCTCGGCCGGTTCGACCTCGGAGATGTCGATCGGGCCCGATTCGCGTGGAACGAGGTCGAAGAGACCGCGCAGCGTCATGAGCTCGCGCGACTGTTCGTTGATCTGTGCCGTGTACTGGCCGAAGATGTCGAAGCGTCCCGTGGAGGTGGAGTGCTGGAGCTTGAAGATCGTCTCCGGGTTGAACAGATGCTCCGGCCCTTCGCGACGCCACTGGTACTCCCCGCCGACGTTGAGGTTCCGGTGCGAGGGGCGGGGGTGATCATCGCGGTAGGAGTCCCCGTGGCGGGCACTCGTCTCCGCCGCGATCTCCCTGATGCCCCTGCCGCCGAGCTGGTGCGGAGTCGAGGTGAAGTACTTGTCGATGAATGCTTCGGACAGTCCCAGAGCCTCGAAGGTCTGCGCCCCGTGGTAGGACTGCACAGTCGAGATGCCCATCTTCGACATGATCTTGAGCAGTCCCTTGTTGAGCGCGGTGAGCACGTTGGCAACTGCGGCCTCTTCGCTGATTCCCCGGATCCGGTCCGAGCGGACGAGCGCCTCGGCGGATTCCATGACGAGGTACGGATTGACCGCGGACGCCCCGAAGGACACGAGGGTCGCGACGTGGTGGACCTCGCGGACGTCACCGGCCTCGACGATGATGCTCGCCCGCGTCCGCGAGCGTTCGCGCACGAGGTGGTGGTGCAGCGCCGAGGTGAGCAGCAGCGACGGGATCGGAGCGAGATCGGCCGTCGAGTCCCGGTCGGAGAGGATGATGAACACGGCGCCGGCCTCGATCGCCGCGCTCGCCTCGGCGCACAGCGCCTCGAGACGCTCGGCCATCGCGTCCTCTCCCCCGTTGACCGAGTAGAGGCCGGAGAGGATCACGGAGGGGTGTGCGTTCTCCACGCCGAGGTGGCTGCCCTTGACGTGCGCGATCGCCGTGAGCTCGTCGTTGTCGATGACCGGCTGGTCGAGCAGGATGTGCGCGGAGTCGGGCTTCGAGAACTCGAGCAGATTGCCCTCTCGGCCGATCCCGGCAGCCATGCTCGTCACGATGTCCTCGCGGATCGAGTCGAGCGGCGGATTCGTCACCTGAGCGAAGTTCTGGTGGAAGTAGTCGAAGAGCAGGCGAGGTCGCTGGCTGAGCGCTGCGATCGCGGTGTCCGTGCCCATCGCACCCAGCGGTTCGGCCCCGGTCTCGGCCATCGGCGAGATGAGGATTCGCAGCTCCTCCTCGGTGTAGCCGAAGGTGCGCTGGCGGCGCCTGACCGAGGACTGCGGGTGAGTGACGTGGACGCGGGTGGGCAGATCCTTCAATCGCTTCGAGCAGCTGTCCACCCAGTCGGAATAGGGGTGGTCGGTGGCGAGCTGGTTCTTGATCTCCGTGTCGGAGATGATGCGCTCGGACTCGGTGTCGACGAGGAACATGCGGCCCGGGGTGAGGCGGCCGCGGGCGACGACCTCGGACTCGGGCAGATCGACGACTCCGACCTCGCTGGCGAGCACCACCGTGTCCTCGGTCATCACGTACCGGGCCGGGCGCAGGCCGTTGCGGTCGAGGACGGCGCCGGCGAGCCGGCCGTCGGTGAAGGCCACACAGGCGGGACCGTCCCAGGGCTCCATGAGCAGCGAATGATATTCGTAGAAGGCCCGACGCTCCTCGCCCATGCCCGGATTGTTCTCCCAGGCCTCGGGGATCATCATCAGCATCGTCTGCGGCAACGATCGTCCGGAGGCGACCATGAGCTCGACGACGGCATTGAACGACGCCGAGTCGGAGGCACCGGGCGGCACGATCGGGCACAGCCGGTCGAGGCTGCGCGCGGTCTCGGGCACGGGAGAGACGAGGAGTTCGGAGGCGAGCTTCGATTCCCTGGCCTGCATCCAGTTGCGGTTGCCGCGCACGGTGTTGATCTCGCCGTTGTGAGCGATCGTGCCGAATGGCTGGGCGAGCTGCCACGACGGGAAGGTGTTCGTCGAGAAGCGCGAGTGGACCAGTGCGATCCGCGACGTCAGCCGCTCGTCGCGGAGTTCTGTGTAGAACGAAGAGAGCTGACCGGTCGAGAGCATCCCCTTATAGGTGATGGTCGCCGGGGACAGCGAGGGAAAGTAGATGCCCGCGTGGTCGAGTCGCTTGCGCACGATGTAGGCGCGACGGGTGAGGTCCGCGTCGTCACGGGCCGGGTAGCGCTCGTCGCAAGTGAGGAAGACCTGGCGCATCCGCGGCATGGTCGACCGGGCGATGTCGCCGAGCACACTGTCATCGTGGGGCACATCCCGCACCGCGTGGACGCGCAGGCCCTCCTCGGCGGCGATCCGGGCGACGAGGTCGTCGTGGGTTTCGTCGCCGGCCGCGGAGCCGGCGCCTAAGTCCGGGGACACGTTCTCCGACAGCGGCGGGGTTGCGGCCTTGAGATCGCGGCCGTAGTCCTGGGCGAAGAATCCGATGCCCACGGCGTACGCGCCGGGCTCGGGCAGGTCGATGCCGTCGGCGGCGAGCACCTCGGCGAAGTAGTCATGGGGCACCTGGAGAGTGATGCCCGCACCGTCGCCGGTGCCCTCGTCCGAACCGATGCCGCCTCGGTGCTCGAGCTTGCGCAGAGCGGTCAGGGCCTGTTCGACGACCTCGTGGTCGGCAGATCCGCGATAGCGGACGATGAGCGCGAGGCCGCAGTTGTCGTGTTCGAGCGCCGGATCGTAGAGACCGATGCGGCCAGGTGGGGCCGTGGTCTTGGGGGTCGACTGAGCGCTGTGGTTCATATCCTGCCTTCTCGGTGTTGAGTGCTTCCCGAAAAGACGGCGCTGTCCCTTGCGGTGTGGACGAGTCCGAAAAACAGCGTTTCCGAACCCGGCTGTGAGATCACTCTCACAGCCGGAGTCCTAACTTACACCATGTGCAATTTCAGAAAAAGCAGACAAAGGAACGAACAGCGAACCAATTCGTCTCATTTGTTGGACCTTCGCGGGTTCTCTTCGTGGGAGGCAGGCGCCGAATTTCCGCGCACATCGGGCACGATCGAGATCGCCGAGGTCACGGCTCCGAAGAAACCGAAGCTGTGGCGACCGCTGAGATCGATGTCTGATTCGCGCTCGATCTCCATCTCGTCAGCCTCGGTGTCAGTCGCGGCGACGGGCGCGTCCGCGCTCGCGCGGTCATCGGGGTCGGCCACCCGCGCCACGGACGGCAGCGGAGCTCCGGAGGTCTCGGCCGCCTCGGCGATATTGGGTGCATTGATCCCGAAGGTGTGCTTCCCACGGCGGTGTCGACGCAGCAGGGTGCGAGATCCGTGCGCGTAGACGCCGGTCTCATGGGTGCGGTGGCGCAGACGGGAGACGACGAGCCAGCAGAGACCGATGAGCAGGGCGAGGACGGCCGTCCACACGTTGAACGGCAGTCCCAGGAGGAGCCGTGCATCCTCGGCGGCCGGGCTGCCGACGCGCAGGGCTTCGAGCAGGATGCGGCCGAGGCCGAACAGGCACAGGTAGAGGGCGAAGACCTGGCCGTAGCCGAGCCGGAGGCGCTTGGAGACGATGATGAGCACAATGCAGGCGATGAGGTTCCACACCGATTCGGTGAGGACCGTGACCAGTTCGAGGCGACCGTCGAACCAGTCGCTGAAGGCACCGGCGACGTGGCCGAGGATGAGTCCCGGTGCGACGGAGTCGAGCAGCGGTCGGAACCTGATGCCCTGGAAGCGGGTGAGCACCCACACGGAGACGAAGCCGAGGATGGTCGCTCCCCAGAAGCTGAAGCCCCCGTCCCAGACGGCCAGCGCCCGCAACGGATCGCCGGCGGGGCCGAAATAGGTGTCCGACGCCGCGATCAGATGGCCGAGCCGCCCGCCGATGACGGCGGCAGGAAGACCGACGACCGTGATGGCCCACAGGTCTCCCTTGTGGCCGCCGCGGGAGCGCCATTGGATGCCTGTCATCCACAGTGCGAGTCCGATGCCGAGGACGGTGAAGACGACCCATGCCGGGCTGAAGCTCATGCACACCCTTCTGCGAGCTCGCCGGCGAGTCGACCGACCCCGGCCGCTCCCTCGGAGCCCAGTGCGCGGACGAGGGCGGAACCGACGATGACGCCGTCGGCGTATTCGGCGACCTCGGCCGCTTGGTCGCGGTTCGACACGCCCAGGCCGACGCAGGCGCGTTCAGCACCGGCTTCTTTCAGCCGGGCGACGAGTTCGCGGGCGTGGTTGTCGACTTCCGAGCGGACGCCGGTGACACCCATGGTCGAGGCGGCGTAGACGAAACCGGAGCTGTTCTCGACGATGCGGGCCAGCCGCTCGGGCGTCGATGAGGGTGCGGCGAGGAAGATGCGGTCGAGGCCGTGCTTCTCCGACGCCGTCAACCACGGTCCGGCCTCATCGGGGATGAGGTCGGGGGTGACGATGCCGCCGCCGCCGGCCGAGGCGAGATCGCGGGCGAAGCTGTCGATGCCGTACTGGAGCACGAGGTTCCAGTAGCTCATGACGACGGCGGTGCCGCCGGCGTCGGCAATGGCTTCGATTGCGGTGAAGATGTCCGCGGTGCGCACCCCGTTGGCCAAGGCAGTCTCACCGGCACGCTGGATGACGGGTCCGTCCATTCCGGGATCGGAGTAGGGCATGCCGACCTCGATGATGTCGACGCCGCTGCGGACGAGTTCGACCATGGCCTCGGTCGATCCCGCCACAGTGGGGAAGCCGACCGGCAGGTAGGCGATGAGCGCGGCCTTGCGGCCCGCCTCGGCGACGGCGTCGAGGGTGGTTCCTGTGCGTGGGCCTGCGTGCGTCATACCTGCACCGCTCCTTCGTCGATGTAGTCGAACCATTTCGCGGCGGTCGTCATGTCCTTGTCGCCGCGGCCGGAGAGATTGACCAGCAGGACCGCATCGGGTCCGAGCTCACGGCCGATGCGCATGGCCCCGGCCAGAGCGTGGGCGGATTCGATGGCGGGGATGATGCCTTCGGTGCGGGAAAGAAGCCGCATGGCCTCCATCGCCTCGTCGTCGACGACAGGTTGGTAGGTCACCCGGCCGGTGTCGTGGAGGTGGGAGTGTTCGGGACCGACCGACGGGTAGTCGAGGCCGGCGGAGACCGAATGGGAGGCCAGGGTCTGTCCGTCGGAGTCCTGGAGGATGTAGGTGGCCGAGCCGTGGAGGACGCCCGGGCGCCCCGCGGAGAACCGAGCGGCGTGATGGCCGGTGTCGACTCCTTCGCCGCCGGCTTCGAAGCCGTAGATCTTCACATCGGCATCGGACAGGAATGCGGCGAAGAGTCCCATCGCGTTCGATCCGCCGCCCACGCAGGCGCAGACGGCATCGGGCAGACGGCCGGCCAGCTCCTGGATCTGCTCGCGCGCTTCGATGCCGATGACCTTCTGGAACGAGCGGACCATCGCCGGGAACGGGTGGGGGCCGGCGACCGTGCCGATGACGTAGTGGGTGTCGTCGACGTTGGCCACCCAGTCGCGCAGGGCTTCATTCATCGCGTCCTTGAGCGTGCGCGTGCCGTTGGTCACGGCGTTGACCGTGGCGCCGAGCAGACGCATGCGCGCGACGTTGAGAGCCTGACGCTGGGTGTCCTCCTCACCCATGTAGACCACACAGGACATGTCGAGCAGGGCCGCCGCTGTCGCCGTCGCGACTCCGTGCTGACCGGCTCCGGTCTCGGCGATGAGACGGGTCTTGCCCATCCGCTTCGCCAGCAGCGCCTGAGCCAGTGCGTTGTTGATCTTGTGGCTGCCCGTGTGGTTGAGATCTTCGCGTTTGAGGAACACGCGCGCCCCACCGCAGTGCTCGGCGAAGCGAGTGGCCTCGGTGAGCAGAGAGGGACGGCCGATGTAGTTGCGCTGCAGGGTGAGCAGTTCGTCGGTGAAGGCCGGGTCCACCTGGGACTTGCGCCAGGTCTCTTCGATCTCGTCGAGCGCCGGGATCAGCGCTTCGGCGATGAACCTGCCTCCGAACTCGCCGAAGTACGGTCCTGTCTCCTGGCTCAAATCGGTCATTGCGATCCTTCTCGATCTCCTCGTGGTGTCGTCGAGCGGGGCGGAGGGCCCCGCTGCGCCCGACGACCGGATGGGTACGGTATCGGCCCATCGTCGGCCACTTCAGGCAGCCGACGGGGGGCGGGTTCAGGATGCGGACAGGGAGCGCTGTTCCCGGCCGAGCGCGGTGTACTCGTCGACCGCGGCCTGCGGACGACCGCCGGTGACGAGGGCTTCGCCCACGAGCACGAGGTCGGCGCCGGCATCCGCGTACTTCGTCACCTCGGCGGCACCGGCGACGCCGGACTCCGCGACGAGGGTGCAGCCGGCCGGGGCGAGATCGGCCAGAGGTGCGAACCGGTCGGTGTCGACGCTGAGATCCTTGAGGTTGCGGGTGTTGACGCCGATGAGTTCGGCACCGAGCGCGGCAGCGATCTCCAGTTCTTCGCGGTTGTGGGTCTCGACGAGCGCGGTCATCCCCAGCTCCGTGGCCAGGGCATGGAAGTCGCCCAGCTGGATGGGATCGAGGGCCGCGACGATGAGCAGCACGATATCGGCGCCGTGGGCACGGGCCTCATGGAACTGGTATTCGTCGACCATGAAGTCCTTGCGCAGCACCGGGATGTCCACGGACGCCCGCACGGAGTCGAGGTCGGCGAGGCTGCCGTTGAAGCGGCGGGCCTCGGTGAGCACGCTGATGGCCCGGGCTCCGCCGGCGGCATAGAGGCCCGCGAGAGTGCCCGGGTCGGGAATCCGGGCGAGGTCCCCACGGGAGGGCGATTTCCGCTTGACCTCGGCGATGACGCCGAAGTCGGCGGACAGGTCGAAGGGACGGACCGGTTCGGCCGCTGCGGCCCGAGCCGTGATCGCGCTCAACGGAACCTCTCTCCGGCGTGACTGCAGGTCGTCCCGCACACCGGAGATGATGTCGCCCAGAACCGTCATTTCTTCTTCGGCTTGTTGCCCAGCCCGACGGCACGCAGGATCAGTCCGACGACGACGCCGAGGGCGACGATGCCGATGGCGATGTAGGTGATCGTGGGGTTATGGATCGTGAAGCCCACACAGCCGACGCTCACGCCGATGAGCATGATGATGACTCCGGTCCATCCCGCCACAGAGTTGCCGTGACCGGGATCGGCGATCGCTGCGTAGTCGATCGTGGATTTGTCGAGATCTGCGGCCCCGTTGCGGGCGATGGACTGCGACATGGCGCTCCTTAGTGTGAGTGCGTGACACGCGTGTGGAATCTTTCCTCCATTGTGTCACGCTTCGTCTGCTGACCGGACACCGACCCGGTCACAAGGTCATTTCGAATCCCGCTCGGCATCAGGACCGTTCGGCTCTTCATCGTCGGGGGCGTCCTCGACGTCGTCTCCGCGGGACAGGGCGTCCCAGGTCGCGGCCGAGTCGAATTCCCCGCCGGCGGATTCGGCGGTGCGGGCGTAGCGGTTGGAGTTCGTCCACCCGTCCGAGGCGACGGCGACCCAGATGATGCCGATGGCGCCGATGCCCGCAGCCACTGCCGCGATGATCGCCCAGGAAGTCGCTCCCGGCGCCGAGGCGGCACTCAGGGCCGTGAACCCGTAGCCGATGCCGGCGATCCCGGCCAGACCGAGGACGACGAAGCGTCCGATCCGACCGAGCATTGCGGCGAGCAGACCCGAGACGGCGATGATCGCCACACAGGCGGTGGCCACGGGCGAGGCCTGCGAACTCGCATCCTCGGTGACCTTCGCCACACCGGTGGGTCCGAGTGTGTCGCCGCCGGCGCCGGCCTGCCAGGCGGAGATCGTCAGCGCCCACAGTGCGGCGGCGATGACGAGGACGATGAGGACTCCGCGTGATTTCGTCATGGCCTCACCTCCGGCTTCCTTCGCCCGTGCGCAGCGCGTCGGCCGCGGCGGCCGCACGCAGCACGGCCGCGGCCTTGTTCTCGGATTCCTGGTATTCGGTCTCCGGCACGGAATCGGCGACGAGCCCACCTCCGGCAAAGACGCTCATCGTGCCGTCCCGGAGCACTCCGGTGCGGATGGCGATGGCCAGATCGAGGTCACCGGTGAAGGACATGTAGCCGACCACTCCCCCGTAGATTCCGCGTCCGACGGGTTCGAGCTCGTCGATGATCTGCAGCGCCCGGGGTTTGGGCGCACCCGAGAGCGTCCCGGCGGGGAAGGTCGCCCGGAGCACGTCGATGGCGGTGGTTCCGGGCTCGAGTTCACCGCGCACGGTCGAGCTGATGTGCATGATGTGGCTGTAGCGGACGATGTCCATGAACTCGCTGACGTCTATGGTTCCGGCCGCGCAGACCTTCGCCAGATCATTGCGGGCGAGGTCAACGAGCATGAGGTGCTCTGCTCGCTCCTTCTCATCGGCCAGGAGCTCCCGTGCCAGGGAGTCATCAGCTTCCGGTGTGGCACCGCGGGGGCGAGAACCGGCGATCGGGTGCGTGACCACCTCTCCGGACCGGACGGTGACGAGCGCTTCCGGTGAGGAGCCGACGATGCTCACCGGCTCCCCTCCGTCGTCGTGGAGGTTGAGCAGGTACATGAATGGGCTCGGGTTCGCATGCCTCAGCATCCGGTACACACTCAGCGCATCGGCATCGCAGGGGGTGTCGAAGCGCTGGCCGACGACGACCTGGAAGATCTCTCCGTCGACGATCTTCTGCTTCGCCGTCTCCACACCGTCGAGGTACACCTGCGGTTCGGTACGGGTGGCCACCTCGGGGTCGGCCTTCCTGGGGCGCAGGATATCGGCTGGGCTGGGCTGCTGGAGGCGCTCACACATCGCGGCGATGCGTTCGACTCCGGAGGCGTAGGCGTCGTCGATGCCGGTATCGGCGCCGTTGACGTTGAACACGTTGGCCACGAGGGTGACCATTCCCGAATAGTGGTCGAAGACGGCGATATCGCCGGGGATCATCAGCTGCACGGTCGGCAGGTGGTGTTCGTTGGGCCGCGGCGGGCCGAGCTTCTCGAAGCGGCGGACGATGTCCCACCCGAAATAGCCGACGAAGCTCGAGACCATGGGCGGCAGCTCCGATTCCGCCTCGGCCACGGCGAGGAGCTCGAGAGTCGCGGTGACCGCGTCGAGGACGTCGCCGTCGGTGGGGATGCCCACCGGCGGGGTGCCGGTCCAGTGGAATCCGTCATCGGTCGAGATGAGGGTGGCCACCGGTGCGGATCCGATGAAGGAGTACCGGGCCCAGGAACCGGCGACGGCGGATTCGAAGAGGAAGCTTCCCGGTCCGCCGTCGGTGAGTTTGCGGTAGAGGCTCAGCGGGGTCTCCGAGTCCGCGAGTACCTGGGTGTGGACCGGTACCAGCCGGTGTTCGGCGCCGAGGGCTCGGAACTGGTCGAGGCTGGGTCGGATCGGCAGGTCGGTCGGGTTCGCCGCTGGGTCAGTCGACACTGATGATCCTTCCGGTGAAGCAGGTCGGGGTGTTCGTATGGCAGGCGGGTCCGGTCTGGTCGACGAGCATGAGCAGGGCGTCGGCATCGCAGTCGAGGGCAAGTGAACGGACATGTTGGACATGGCCGGAGGTCTCGCCCTTCACCCAGTATTCCTGCCGGGACCTGGACCAGTAGGTGGCCCGCTTCGTCTCGAGTGTGCGGGAGACGGCCTCAACGTCCATCCAGGCGAGCATGAGCACGTCGCGGCTCGTGGCCTCTTGGACGATGACGGGGACGAGTCCGTCGTCGTTCAGCCGGATGATCTCCCGCCAGTTCTCCGGGGTGGCATCGATATCGCTGCTCATCGGACCTCGATTCCCTCCTTCCGCAGTGCGTCCTTGACCTCGGCGATGCTCAGAGTGCCGAAGTGGAAGACGCTGGCGGCCAGCAGAGCATCGGCTCCTGCTTCCACCGCCGGGGCGAAGTGTTCGACCTTGCCGGCTCCGCCCGAGGCGATGAGCGGCACGTCGACGGCGGCGCGGGCGGCACGGATGAGCTCGAGATCGAATCCCTCACGGGTGCCGTCGGCGTCGATGGAGTTGAGCAGGATCTCGCCGACCCCGCGGTCGGCGGCTTCCCGGATCCAGTCGATGGCGCAGCGTCCCGTGCCTTCGCGGCCGCCGCGGGTGGTGACCTCGAATCCGGATGCCGTGGTCGTCCCCTGTGTCCGGCGGGCGTCGAGGGAGAGGACGAGGACTTGGTTGCCGAAGTGCCGGGAGATCTCACTGATGAGCTCCGGGTTCGTCACCGCCGAAGTGTTGACCGAGACCTTGTCGGCCCCGTCGCGCAGCAGACGGTCGACGTCGGCGACGCTGCGGATGCCTCCGCCGACGGTGAGCGGGATGAAGACCTCTTCGGCGCAGGCGCGGACGACGTCGTGGACGGTCTCCCGGTCACCGCTGCTGGCCGTGACGTCGAGGAAGGTGAGTTCGTCGGCTCCGGATTCGCCGTAGCGGCGGGCGAGTTCGACGGGGTCGCCGGCATCCTTGAGGTCGGCGAACTTCACTCCCTTGACGACGCGTCCGCCGTCGACGTCCAGACAGGGGATGACTCTGACAGCTACCACGCAGTCCTCCTAGATTCCCAGGCCCCGATAGCGATCCATCCGGCGGGCCAGGCGTCTGGCCGATGGTTCGCGCATGAGCGAGATGAGTTCGTATTCGAGTGTCTCACCGACCCGGGCGACGAAGTCCAACGGCTCGTCGCTGGCGTCGGGGTGTTCGGCGATGATCCGGTCGACGACTCCGTTGGCCTGCAGCATGGGGGCGTGCACACCTTGGTTCTGAGCCATCTCGGCGGCTCTCTCGGTGGTGCGGTGCACGATCGCCGAGGCGCCTTCGGGCGGCAGCGGCGAGAGCCAGCCGTTCGCGGCGCTGAGCACCCGGTCGGTGGGGATGAGTGCCAGTGCGCCGCCTCCGGAGCCCTCGCCGAGGATGAGCGAGACGGAGGGGGCGTCGAGGTTCGCGAGGTCGGCGAGGCTGCGGGCGATCTCACCGGCGATTCCGCCCTCTTCGGCTTCCTTCGACAGGGCCGCACCGGGGGTGTCGATGACGGTGACGAGCGGCAGGCGCAGTTCCGCTGCCAGACGCATTCCGCGCCTGGCCTCACGCAGGGCCGCCGGTCCCATGGGGGCCCGGGAGTCCTGCCGGAACCGGTCCTGGCCGAGGACGATGCACGGTGCGGAACCGAACTTCGCCAGGGCCAGCAGCAGTCCGGGATCCTTCTCGCCTTCGCCGGTGCCGTTGAGCGGCAGCACGGTGTTCGCGGCGGTCCGCAGCAGGTCACGGACGCCGGGCCTCTCGGGCCGGCGCGAGCTGGTGATCGCGGCCCAGGCATCGGAGTTCGGGTCGACGGTGGCCGGGGCCGTGTCCGGATTCGGCACCTGGCTCGGGACCTCCTGGGCGCCCATGAGCACATCGAGGACGCGGGAGACGGTGCCGGCGATGCGTTCGGGACCGATGACGGCGTCGACGATGCCCATCTTGTGCAGGTTCTCCCCGGTCTGCACGTTCTGAGGGAACGTCTCCCCGTAGATTGCCTCATACACTCGGGGGCCGAGGAATCCGATGAGGGATCCGGGCTCAGCCACGGTGACATGCCCCAGCGATCCCCAGGAGGCGAAGACGCCGCCTGTGGTCGGATGGCGCAGGTAGACGAGGTAGGGCAGTCCGGCCTTGCGGTGGGCGATGACGGCGTTGGTGATCTTCACCATCGACAGGAAGGCGATCGTGCCCTCCTGCATGCGGGTGCCGCCCGAGGCGGGGCCGGCCAGCAGCGGCAGCCCTTCGAGGGTCGCGCGTTCGATCGCGTCGACGAGGCGCTCGGCCGCGGCCACGCCGATCGAGCCGGCGAGGAACCGGAATTCGCCGGCGATCACGGCCACTCGGCGGCCGTCGATGGTGCCTTCGCCGGTGATGATGGATTCGTCGACGCCGGACTTCTGCGCAGCGGCGTCGAGTGCAGCCGCGTAGGCGGCCGAGATCCCGCCGGCGGGTCGGATCGGTGCGGAGTCCCAGGACAGGAAGGAGCCTTCGTCGAGGACGATGTCGACGAGTTCGAAGGCGTTGAGACGCGGCATGAGGTCTCCCCCTCAGTTTCCGTCGGCGAGCCACGCCACGATGGATTCCGCGTCTTCGTCGAGCAGCGGCGGGGCGTCGTGAGCGGTGCGGGTGGTTTCGACCTCACCGGAGGCGTCGGCGTCGAAGAAGCGCAGCGGCGGTCCGGGCAGGTCGATGTCGCCGAGCACCGGGTGGTCGACGGAGACCTTGAGTCCCTGGCTGAGTGCCTGGTCCCACTGGTAGACCTCGGGCAGGGTGCGCACCGTGCCGGACGGGATTCCCGCCTCGGTGAGTCTGTGCAGCAGATCGGCGGCGTCGTAGGCGGAGAAGCGGTCCTCGATGAGTTCGATGAGGGCGGGCCGGTTGGCCACGCGTGAGGCGTTGTCGGCCAAGCCCTCGGTGGCGGGATCGATGTCGAAGGCCGCACAGAACTTCTGCCACAGGTTCTCGTTGCCCACGGAGATCTGCACGGCGCCGTCGCGGCAGGTGAAGAGTCCGTACGGAGACAGCGACGGGTGGTGGTTGCCGCCCGGCTGCGGTTCCTGACCGGCCACGGTGGCACGGGTTCCCTGGAAGGCGTGGACGCCGACCATTCCGGCGATGAGCGAGGTGCGCACGACCTTGCCCTTGCCGGTGCGTTCGCGTTCGAGCAGGGCCGCCAGCACCCCGTACGAGCCGTAGATTCCGGCGAGCAGGTCGGCGATCGGCACACCCACGCGCTGCATGTCATCGGGCCCCGAGCCGGTCAGCGACATCAGTCCGGCTTCGCCCTGGGCGATCTGGTCGTAGCCTGCCCGGGAGGCTTCGGGGCCGTCATGGCCGAATCCGGTGATGGAGAGGATGACCAGGCGGGGGTTGATCTCCATGCAGCGGGCGGTGGAGAAGCCGAGGCGGTCGAGGACACCGGAGCGGAAGTTCTCGATGAGCACATCGGCGCGTGCGATGAGTCCGGTCAGGGTGTCTCTGCCCGTGTCGGATTTGAGGTCGAGGGCGATGGATTCCTTGTTGCGGTTGCACGAGAAGAAGTAGGTGGCCTGAGGGTTGTCCGCAGGCCCGACGAAGGGAGGTCCCCAGGACCGCGAATCATCGCCCTTGCCGGGGTTCTCGACCTTGATCACGCGCGCACCGAGGTCGCCGAACATCATTCCCGCATGAGGGCCTGCGAGGGCTCGGGAAAGGTCGACGACGGTATATCCGGTCAGGGGTCCCGCCGTGGTCTCGGGTGTCTCGTTCGCCATTCCTAGTCCTCCTTGAAGTGGGTGCGTCTCTTGATGAGCATACGCAATCGTGCGACCTCCGCATGGGCGCGGCGACCGTCTGCATGCTGGATCGCCATCACCGCACAGGTGGTGCCGTCGGTGAGATCCAACAGGGGCCACGGGTCATCGCCCTCGGGTGAGAACGTCACACCGAGGATCTGCCCCCAGTCGAGCCGCCGAGTGCGCACCATGTTCTTGACGACCAGGCCCTCCTCGGTGGGCCGAGCCTGGATGTCCGAGATGCGCAGCAGGGCGGCTCCGAAGAGAATGCCCAGCAGGTTCATCCATACCATGTCGAGCACTGTCCACGGTTCCCAGTCCACGACGAACAGCGCCACGGACAGGACCGCGAACCCTGCGGTCACGGCAACGGCACCGACGATGCTGATGATGCGCACCTGCCGAGGCCGGAACACGGCAAGATCAGATTCGGCAGGCGCCAATGTTCGTCACCAGAATCGCACGCGCCCCGACTCCGTAGAGACGGTCCATGACGTTGTTGACTTCCTTCGCTTCGACCATGACGCGCACTGCGACCCACCCGGTCTCCTGCAGCGGTGACACGGTCGGGGATTCGAGCCCCGGGGTCAGCGAGATCGCCTCGGGAACCAGGCGCTGTTCGATGTTGTAGTCGACGAGCACGTACTGGCGGGCGACCATGACCGATTCGAGGCGGCGTTTGAGCACGCCGATGCGGGATTCGGCGCCGGCGCGCTGGATGAGCACGCCTTCGGATTCGAGCAGCGGCTCGCCGAAGGTCTCGAGTCCCGCGGCCCGCAGAGTGGAACCGGTCTCGACGACATCGGCGATGGCGTCGGCGACTCCGAGCTGGATGGAGACCTCGATCGCTCCGTCGAGCTGCACGGTCGTTGCGGCGATGCCGCGCCGCTGCAGGTCGGCATCCACGAGATTCGGGAAGCTCGTGGCGATGCGGGCACCGGCCAGCTGGTCGGGCGAGGTGAAGGAGCCGGTGGTGCCGGCGTAGAAGAAGCGGGACGCGCCGAATCCGAGTCCGAGCACCTCATCGGCTTCGGCCTGCGACTCGAGCAGCAGGTCACGGCCGGTGATTCCGGCGTCGAGGATGCCGGAGCCGACGTAGATGGCGATGTCGCGGGGGCGCAGGTAGAAGAATTCGACTCCGTTGACCTCGTCCTGATGGACGAGTGTCTTGGTTCCGCGTCGAGTGGAGTATCCGGCCTCGCTGAGCATGTCAGAGGCGGCTTCGGACAGTGCGCCCTTGTTGGGCACGGCTACACGCAGCATGGGGTCCCTTTGGAGTTCGATGGCGGCGGGTCGGTCAGGTTCGTGAAAGGCACTTACAGGTGGGTGTTGACGTCGTCGAGGGTGAGCCCCTTGGCGATCATCATCACCTGCACGTGGTAGAGCAGCTGCGAGATCTCCTCGGCGAGCTCGTCGTTGGTTTCGTATTCGGCGGCCATCCACACTTCGGCGGCCTCTTCCACGACCTTCTTGCCGATCGCATGGACTCCGGCGTCGAGTTCGGCCACGGTCTTCGAACCGGCCGGTCGATCGAGGGATTTCTGCTGGAGTTCGGCGTAGAGAGAATCAAAGGTCTTCACCTCTCCAGCCTAATGCATGCCTCTCGACCGCAGCGTTCGGGGTCTCATGTTCCAAAACGCGGCAGTCAGCCGACGGCACTGCGGCCGCCGCCTCTCAGTCCTCGGGATCGCGGCCGATGTCGGTGGCCGGTCGGTGGGGTGCCGAGATCGTCTGGCGGGAGCGCTTCGACCAGTCGATGAGTCCGAGGATGACCATGACGAGGAAGAACAGGTACACGGCGCCGGAGAAGACGAGTCCCCCGGAGATCGCCAGCGGGATGCCGACGAGGTCGACGGCGAGCCAGACGAACCAGAATTCAACGATGGCCCGGCCCTGGGCGTACATGGCCACGATCGAGCCGATGAAGATGTACGCGTCGGGGTACGGGTTCCAGGACCATCCGCCCAGGGCGAGGACCCAGCCGAAGATTCCGGTGCCGATGACGAGAGCCGCGAGGAGGATCGCCCGCTCTTTCCAGGTGGCCCAGCGGACGAGGACTTCACCGGAGGCGGCCTTGGACTTCTTCCACTGGGTCCACCCCCAGATCGCGGCGACGATGATGACGACCTGTCGGGAGGCGTTGCCGCCGAGGCCGGCGGAGATGCTGGCGGAGAAGAGCAGGATGGAGCCGAGGATCTGCACCGGCCAGGACAGGATGTTCCGCCGCAGTGCCAGGACGACCGTGGCCAGCGCGCAGATGTTGCCGAACAGGTCGGAGTACGGCACGGGTTTGCCCAGCAGTTCGAATGCCGGGGTGTTCAACCAGTCGAACAGGTCCATCGCAGGCTCTCTTCAGGTGTGGGCCGCAGGCAGCATCCGGCCCGGATCGGTCAGTGGGTGTGTGCGGCGGCGAGAGTGCGCAGCTCGCTGATGGCCGCTGCGGCATCGTCGGCACCGTAGACGGCGGAGCCGGCGACGAGGACGTCGGCGCCGGCGTCGACGACGCGGTCGATCGTCGCCGCGGAGACTCCCCCGTCGACCTGCAGCCGGATCTCGAGTCCGGCAGCCGAGATCGCTTCGCGAGTCCGGGTGATCTTCGGCAGGCACACATCGAGGAACTTCTGCCCGCCGAATCCGGGTTCGACGGTCATGATGAGGATCTGATCGAACTCGCCGAGGAGGTCGATGTAGGGTTCGATCGGGGTGGCCGGTTTGAGAGCGAGGCTCGCCTTGGCTCCGAGGCGGCGCAGTTCCCGGGCGAGACGGACGGGCGCGGCAGCCGCCTCGGCGTGGAAGGTCACCGAGGCACAGCCGATCTCCGCGTACACGGGAGCGTTGCGATCGGCGTCGGCGATCATGAGGTGGGCGTCGAGTGGGATCGGCGAGATCGCCTGGATGCGTTCGACGACGGGCGGGCCGAAGGTGAGGTTCGGGACGAAATGGTTGTCCATGACGTCGATGTGGGCCATATCGGCGGTGCTGATCTTGTCGAGCTCACCGCGCAGATCGGCGAAGTCCGAGGACAGGATGGAAGGGTTGATGTCGATGGGCATGGGTCATTTCGCCTTTCGCAGGAGGGCCAGGAACATTCCGTCGCTGTTGTGGACGTGGGGCCAGAGCTGAGCGTATCGCCCGCCGGCCCGGCTCACCGAGGCGAACGACTCCGCCTCGGTGCCGGTGATCGCCGACAGCACGGCCGGGGTGTCGAGGATCTCCACGTCAGCGCTTCCCGACTTGGCTCGCAGGCGCAGCACTTCGTCGACGATGAGTACGGTCTCCGCGTAGTGCGGCGAACACGTCGAGTAGGCGACCACTCCCCCGGGCGCGCAGGCGTCGAGGGCTGCGGTCAGCAGTTCGCGCTGGAGTCCGGACAGGGCCGTGATGTCCTCGGGCCGTCGGCGGTAGCGGGCTTCGGGACGACGGCGCAGGGCCCCGAGTCCGGAGCAGGGCACGTCGACGAGGATTTTCGAGTAGGGGCCGCGGGCGTCGCGTCCGTCGCGGAGGGCCGCGGTGACGTTGCTCAGTGCCTTCGTCGAATCGCGGACGAGGTCGACGCGGTGCTCGCTGGAGTCGA
Organism: Brevibacterium sp.; assembly: GCF_052105255.1. Classification (NCBI taxonomy): domain Bacteria; kingdom Bacillati; phylum Actinomycetota; class Actinomycetes; order Micrococcales; family Brevibacteriaceae; genus Brevibacterium; species Brevibacterium sp. The sequence goes on along the minus strand of NZ_JBQDYQ010000004.1, from coordinate 52,854 downwards.
AGGCCTCGAGGGTCAACGCTTCGCCGGCGGCTGCGGCTCCGAGGACGGCGGCCTTGCCTCCGGGGCCGGCGCACAGGTCGGCCCAGGTGCCGGCGGGTGCGTCGACCTCGGCCAGGGCGAGGGCGACGAGAGCAGACCCCTCGTCCTGGACGCGGGCGCGTCCGTCGGCCACGGCCGCGACGTCCCGGGGCACCGCGGTGTCCAAGCTGACGCCGATCGGCGACAGCGGAGTCGGGTCCCCAGGCAGTTCGGTGCGGTCGATGAGTCCGGGCAGGGCGGTCACACCGACCTTCGCCGGAGCATTGTCGGCGGCCAGCAGCGCTTCGAGTTCGGCGGCGTCGCGGCCGTGCCCCTTGAGCGCCTGGGTGAGCGCACGGACGACCCATTCGGGATGGGAATGTTCGATCGCCAGTCGGGTGGTCTCGTCAGCCCCGGCGGTGACACGGTCGAGCCACACGTCGGGTTCGGCTTCCGAGATGCGACGGAGCACAGCATTGACGAATCCGGCGGTCTTCGCAGCCGAGCGTTTGACCACGGCCACGGTCTCGGACAGTGCCGCATGGTTGGGAACCCGCATCGACAGCAGCTGATGGGCGCCGAGGCGCATCGCGGCCAGGGGTTCGGGATCGATCGTGTCGACGCTCCGGGATGAGGCGATCTCGATGACCGCATCATAGAACTTCTGCCGACGCAGGGCACCGTAGGTGAGTTCGGTCGTCAAGGCGGCGTCCTGAGCCCCCATATGGGTGCGGGCGAGTTTGGCCGGCAGCAGCAGGTTCGCGTAGGCGTCCTTCGTCGCCACATCGAGGAGGACTTCCCACGCGATGCGCCGCGGCAGGTGCTTGCCCATCCGTTCGCCCTGCGGTGCTCCGCGTTCCTGACCTGTCCGGTCCCGATCGCCTCTGCCGCGGCCGTGGCCGCCGCGTCGGTCGATGCCTCGGTGGCCGCCTCGGCCGCGGCTGCCGCCTCGGCGGTCTCTGTCTGCTGGCTCAGCCATGGCTCTTATGATTCCTCATCGGTATAGGGGTCGAAGGTCACGTCACCGCGGCCGCGCAGGAAGTCGGCCGCATTCATCCGGGGCTTGCCGAAGGGTTGGATCTGCTCGACCCGGACCCACCCGTCACCGCAGCAAAGCACCGGCTCCTGCTGCCAGGTGGTCAGTTCGCCGATCGCGCCGGAGGCTGTCACCTCGGGTGCAGGCGAGAGTCCGAAGAGCTTCGTCCTCTTGCCGTCGAGTTCCACCCACGGCCCCGGTGCGGGACTGGTTCCGCGGGCCCGGTCGATGACCTCAGCCGTGGATGCGGACAGGTCGAGGTGGGCGTCGGTGACGGTGATCTTCTCCGCATGGCTGGACTCACCGGTCTGCGGGGTCATCACGGCGGTGCCGGCGGCGAGATCGTCGAAGGCGGCGACGAGTTCGGGGGCCCCGCGGTGGGCATAGTCGTCGAGGGCCTCGGCGACGTCCGCGTGGTCGAGCGGCAGTTCCAACCGGCGCAGCACCGGCCCGGTGTCCATGCCGGTATCGATGCGGAACACGCTGATTCCGCTGGTGGTCTCACCGTTGATGAGTGCCCGCTGAACGGGAGCGGCCCCGCGGTGGGCCGGCAGCAGGGAGAAGTGGAGGTTGAACCAGCCGAGGCTGGCCGTGTCCAGTGCGGAGGGTCCGGCGATGGCTCCGAAGGCGACGACGGCGACGGCGTCGACATCGAGTGCCCGCAGCTGGGAGATGACGTCTCCGCGCAGACGAGCGGCTTCGATGACGGGCAGTCCGAGTTCGAGAGCGCGGGTCTTCACCGGTGACGGGGTGAGGACTCTCTTCCGTCCGACGGGCGCATCGGGTCGGGTGAGCACCGCACGGATGCGGTGGTCCGAGACGGCCAAGGCCTCGAGGGCAGGAACTGCGACATCCGGGGTGCCGGCGAAGACGATATCCACGACTTGGATTCTACTGGTTCGCCGCGCGGTCACAGCGACCGGGGATCATCGATGCGCACTCGCACCAGCGGCTGCTTCTTGGCCGAGCGGGACGCGATGATCTCGGTCACTTTCGTCCCGACGCGGTCTCCGGCGGAGAACGGGTAGGCGCTGACGCTGCGCTGACCGTCCGCGGCGTCCTCACGCAGGAGTTCCTCGACCTCGCCGATCTGCTTGAGCACCTCGTCGATGTCGGCGCCGGCTCCCGTGAGTTCGAGGATCCGTCGGTAGGGCGGGAAGCCGAGGGCCTTCCGGTCGCTCAGCTGTCGTGACATGAAGGTCGTGGGGTCGAAGGCGGTCAGGGTCTGCCGGATGAGTTCGTCTTCGTCGCCGAGGTAGACGACTCCCCCGTCATCGCGGGAGCGCACGAGTGAGGCGGCACGCAGTCGGCGTGCCACGCTTTCGTCGATCGAGCGCATCCAGGGTCCCGGCCACAGCGAATCCAGAAGGATCGCCGCGGCAAAGCCGCCGAGCACATAGGGTTCGGCTCCGGTCGTGGCCACCACGAGGCGCGGGGTCTCGTCGAGGACCGTGGTGATGTGATCGCCTCCGGATTCGACGATCTCGACATCCGGCAGTGCACGGGCGAGCTCTTCGACGGTGCGGGCCCGGCCGCGCACGATCGATCTCACCTGGTTCGAACGGCAACGCAGGCAGCTGAAGGTCTCCGAGTGATAGCCGCAGGTCCGGCAGGCGAAGGGACCGACCTCCGACTGAGTGGTCAGCGTCGCCTGACATTGCGGGCAGCGGGCGACTTCCTGGCAACGGGCACAGGCGAAGACCGGATAGTACCCGGATCGCGGCACCTGCACGAGCACCGGACCGGGCACTCCCCCGTCCCGGGGACGCGGACGCAGCGCCGTGCGCATGATCTGCCAGGCGCGGCTGGGGATCCGCTGCCAGGCGAAGGGGTCCCGATCCTCGTCGGGGACGAAGACGACCGGGGCGGCATGCCGTCTGGCGGGACCGACCGGAGTGACGTCGGCCAGCCAGCCGATCTCGACGAGGCGCTGGACTTCGGCGCTGCGGTCGGTGGAGACGAAGAGCAGTTCCGTGTCCTCGATCGTCGACCGCAGCAGGCAGACCTCCCTGGCGTGCGGGTACGGGGCGTGCTGATCGAGATAGTTGAGGTTCGCGTCGTCGGTGCAGATGATGAGCCCCAGGTCCGCGACGGGGGCGAAGGCCGCCGCACGCGTGCCGATCGTGATCCGCGTGTGTCCGAGCAGTCCGCGCAGCCAGGCCTGCCAGCGCAGCTCCGGTGATGTCTCGGCGCTGAGTACCGAGACCTCCGCGATCCCGGCCTGGGTCAGCGCCGAATGGAGCACGGCGAGCTCACGATGGTCGGGCACGAGCCAGAGCACGGACCGGCCGGCCCCGAGGACCGTCCGCGCAGCATCGAGTCCGGCACGGATCCAGCTGAGTCCCGGCGTCGGCCCGGGTGTGCACGCCATGGCCCGGCGCCGAGGCGGCCCGGAATCATCGCCGGCCCTCGGCTCCTCCCCCGCCGTAAGAACCCACTCGCCGAGGCGACCGAGCAGCTGCGGATCATCCGCTGAACCGTCGTTCGGGCTCAGTACAGGATGGTCGGTCGCCGCATCGGACTCGTTCACAGCCGTCCCGGTCTTCTCGTCCTTGAGCACGGCTTTCTCGCCGCGAGCGTGGCGCGGAGGAATGGCCAGGCGCAGCACATCGGCCAGCGTACCGCCGTAGCGACGAGCGACCGCTTCGCTCAACGCGAGCAGATTCTCACTGAGAACTTGGACGGGTCCGCTGATCCGTTGGATCGTCGCCAACGGCCCGACGTGGTCCGAGGATTCGACGCGTTCGAGCAGATAGCCGTCACGCAGCTTCCCGGCGAACTTCACGCGCACGCGTACACCGGGCAGGGCCGCCTCGGCGAGCTTGTACGGGACCGCATAGTCGAAGGTCCGCGCAAGGTGCGGGACGGGATGGTCGATGAGCACGCGGGCGACCGGATCGGTCGGGGCCAGGGGCACCTGGCCCTCGGCCGAGGTTCCGGTGTCGATCGGGAGGGGTTCGTCCACGCCGACGGCAGACTAGTTGGAGGACACGGCGCGCAGCAGATCCTCGGCGCGGTCCGTGACCTCCCAGGTGAAGTCGGGCAGTTCGCGGCCGAAGTGGCCGTAGGTCGAGGTCTGCGAGTAGATCGGGCGCAGCAGATCGAGTTCGGCGATGATCATCGCCGGGCGGAGGTCGAAGACCTCGCGGATGGCCCGTGAAATCGCGTTCGGATCGACTTTCTCCGTCCCGAATGTCTCGACGTACAGGCCCATCGGGTCGACTCGGCCGATCGCATAGGACACCTGCACTTCGGCCCGGTCTGCCAGACCGGCGGCGACGACGTTCTTCGCCACCCAGCGCATCGCGTAGGCCGCGGAACGGTCGACCTTCGAAGGATCCTTGCCGGAGAACGCGCCGCCTCCGTGACGGGAGAACCCGCCGTAGGTGTCGACGATGATCTTCCGACCGGTCAGACCGGCATCGCCCATCGGCCCGCCCGTGACGAAGGGACCGGCGGGGTTGATGTGGATGTTCGCGCCAGAGACGTCGAGACCGGTGTCGGCGATCACCGGATCGATGACGAGTTCCTTGATCTCCGTGCGCAGCTGGGACTGGCTGGTCTCCGCCGAGTGTTGGGTGGAGACGACGACGTTCTCGATCGACACTGCCTCGTCGCCGTCATAGCCCAGCGTCAGCTGCGTCTTCCCATCGGGACGCAGGTAGTCGAGCCGACCGGACTTGCGCACTGCAGAGAGCTGCTCGGCCATCCGGGAGGCCAGGTGGATGGGCAGCGGCATGAGGACATCGGTGGAGTTGTCGGCATAGCCGAACATCAGTCCCTGATCTCCGGCTCCGAGGCTCGTGCCGTGGTCGGAGGATTCGACAGCCTCACGGAAGTCCAGCGGGTTGGTCACACCGGAGTGGATGTCCGTGGACTGGCTGCCGATGGACACGGAGACTCCGCAGGAGTGTCCGTCGAAGCCGGTGTCCGAGGAGTCGTAGCCGATCCCCGTGATGAGGCTGCGCACGATGCCGGCGACATCGGCGTAGGCGGCCGTATTCACCTCACCCGCGACGTGGACGAGTCCGGTGGTGACCATGGTTTCCACGGCCACTTTGGCGTTGGGGTCCTGCCGAAGCAGATCGTCGAGCACCGCATCGCTGATCTGGTCGCAGATCTTGTCGGGATGTCCCTCGGTGACGGACTCGGATGAGAAGAAACGCAGATTTGTGTGTGTCACGTTGTCGATTCTACGTGGGTGATTTGGTCGGAGACGGCCGCAATGACCTTTTGTGAAACATGGTCCTTCGACCCGTGGAATTCCTCACCGACGACGATGTCGCCGCGATCGGAGGAGATGATCTGGACCATGGTGTCATCGTGGCCGAAGGCGCGGTCGTCCGAGACGTCGTTGAACACGAGCAGGTCGACGCCTTTGCGCTCGAACTTGGCTCGAGCGTAGTCGAGCGCGGTCGTGTCGGAGTCACCGGTCTCGGCGGCGAATCCGACGATGATCTGACGGCGGAGACCGGTCTGCCCAGAGCGCTCGGCGACGAGTCCGCGCAGGATGTCCGGGTTCTGCGTCAGGCGCAGGGTCAGACCGTCGTCTCCGGACTTCTTCATCTTCGAGTCCGCGGTCTCGGCGGGCCGGTAGTCGGCGACGGCGGCGGCCATGATGATGGCAGCGGCGCGCACCTGGGCGGCATGCATCGCCTCCTGCAGCTCCAGAGTGGATTCGACCGGGGTGACCGTGATGTCAGCGGGCAGTCCCGACAGCATACCGGTGTCGATGTTCGCAGCGACGAGTTCGACGGATGCGCCCGCGGCACGCGCGGCCTTCGCCAGGGCGATGCCCTGTTTGCCTGAGGAGCGGTTGCCGAGGAAGCGCACGGGGTCGAGTGGCTCCCGGGTGCCGCCCGCGCTGATGACGATGCGGCGACCGGTCAGAGCACCGCTGGGGCGGTTGAGCGCGTCTGCCGAGTCGTCGGCGGTGCCGTCCTTGACCGAGAGCGCGAAGTCGACGATCTCTTCGGGTTCGGGCAGTCGTCCGGGACCGGAGTCGGGTCCGGTGAGGCGCCCGACAGCAGGATCGAGGACATGGACACCGCGCGAGCGCAGGGTCGCGATATTGGCGACTGTGGCGGGATTGAGCCACATCTCCGTGTGCATGGCCGGAGCCACGACGACCTCGGCGGTCGTGGTGAGCACGGAGGCGGTGAGCAGATCATCGGCTCGGCCGGCGGCGATCTTCGCGATCAGATCGGCGGTCGCCGGGGCGATGATGACGAGTTCGGCGTCCTGTCCGATGCGCACGTGGTTGACGGTGTCGATCTCGTCGAAGACATCGGTGGTCACGGTCTGGCCGGACAGGGCCTCAAGAGTGGGGGCACCGATGAATTTCAGTGCGTTGGCCGTCGGAACGACCTTGACGCTGTGGTCGAGCTCCCGGAGTCGCCGGATGATGTGTGCCGCCTTGTACGCGGCGATCCCACCGGCGACGCCGAGTACGATTCTCACTGGTCGCTGAAGTCGATCGCGCCGTCGTTGCTCACAGGAGCGGTGGCTTCGGCCTCGGGTGCGGCCTGGATGAAGTCGGCTTCGGAGACCTCGCGAGCGACGATCTTCGACTCGTTGACCTCACGCAGAGCGATCGACAGGGGCTTCTCGTTGGTGCCGGGCGTGACGAGCGGACCGACGTTCTCGAGCAGTCCCTCCTGCAGCTGGGCGTAGTACGAGTTGATCTGACGGGCGCGCTTTGCCGCGATCGAGACCAGTTCGTACTTCGAACCGGTCACGCTCAGCAGATCGTCGATCGGAGGGTTGGTGATGCCTTCAGGCTGTGCGGGCAAGGAGATTCCCATCTAATCGGAAGTGGCTATACCCATCAATGATAGGAGTTCTTCGGCCGCAGTGCGAACGTGGTCGTTGACGATGGTCACGTCGAACTCCGATTCGGCGGCCAATTCGCGTTTCGCGGTGGCCAGTCGCCGCTCCTGCTCCTCTTCGGTTTCGGTGCCGCGGCCGGTCAGTCGGGAGACGAGTTCTTCCCAGCTGGGCGGGGCGAGGAAGACGAAGCGGGCATCGGGCATCTTCTCTTTGACCTGACGGGCTCCCTGCAGGTCGATCTCGAGCAGTGCGGGAATCCCCTGGTCGAGCTTCTCCTCCACCGGAGCCGAAGGCGTGCCGTAGCGGTGGCGTCCGTGGACGACGGCATATTCGAGCAGGCGATCCTCGGCGATGAGAGCGTCGAAGGCGTCGTCGGTGAGGAAGTGATAATGGACACCATCGATCTCACCGGGGCGCCGGGGGCGGGTCGTGGCCGACACGGAGAACCAGACCTCGGGGTGGTTCTGCCGAATATAGGTGCTGATGGTGCCTTTTCCGACGGCGGTCGGACCCGCGAGGACGGTGAGTCGATTATTCACAGATCTGAGGTTGTCACACTCAGGAATATTTCTCCAACAGGGCGGACTTCTGGTGCACACCCAGACCTTTGATCCGCCGGGAGGTGGCGATGCCGACCTCTTCCATGGCGGCTTCGGCTCGCCGGTCGCCGACTCCGGGCAGAGCCCTGAGCAGATCGAGCACACGCATCTTCGCCAGTGCTTCGTCGTCTGCTGCCTTCTTGAGCACGGCCGCGAGATCGGTATCGCCGGTCTTGAGCGCCGACTTCACTTCGGCTCGTGCCTGACGTGCCTTGAACGCTTTGTCCAACGCAGCGGAACGCTGTTGCGGGGTCAACGGTTCGAGTGCCACTTTGTCTCCTCTGTCACCATGAACGGGCAGGTAGGGAAGTTGTCTCAGTCTAAGACACAATCCCTGCCGAGAGGCGATATGAGCAGAAATTTGTGGCGTGGCGAGCCGGAATCCGCCCACCGCCGGAACGCCGAATCCGGTGTTCGGACCGCCCTCGCAAAACGAACACCGGTGCTCAGTCCGCTGCCGTCAGGTCACGGTTGAGTGCGGCTGCGGCGTCGGCCAATCCGTCGGGGCCGGCACCGAGCACCGCCCGGGAGGCGGTGGCGAGCACCCGTCCCGATTCCAGGGCCCGGTCGCCGAAGACGGCGCGCAGTTCAGCCAGACCCGCGCCCTGCGCACCGACGCCGGGAGCGAGGATCGGTCCCCCGCAGTAGGTGGGATCGAATCCCAGGTCCGCTGCTGCGGTGCCGATTGTCGCTCCGACGACGAGTCCGAACGAACCGAGCCCCTCGGCCGAGTCCAGTGCCTGAGCATTGCGCTGCCGGACTCGGGACACGATCGCTGCGGCCACCGATTCGCCGTCTCGCACGGCATGCTGGACCTCCGCCCCTTCCGGATTCGAGGTCAGCGCGAGGACGAAGACGCCCTTGCCGTGAGCGGCCGCGAGTTCGAACGCCGGCTCCAGGGCTCCGAACCCGAGGTAGGGCGAGACCGTGATCGAGTCCGCGGCCAGCGCCGAGGCGGGGTCGAGGTAGGCCCTCGCGTAGGCACCCATGGTCGAGCCGATGTCACCGCGTTTGATGTCGAGGACGGTGAGCAGACCGGCGTCTTTGGCCGCGGCCAGGGTCTCTTCGAGAGCGGCGATTCCTGCGGAGCCGTACTGTTCGAAGAACGCGGACTGCGGTTTCACGGCTGCCACCGATCCCTTGAGCTGCCCGACCGTACGAAGGGCGAACTCGCGGACGCCTGCAGCACTGGCCGGCAGCCCCCAGGAGGCCAGCAGATGCTCGTGCGGGTCGATGCCCACACACAGCGGTCCATGCTCGTCCATGGCGGCTGCCAGTCGGGTGCCGAACATCAGGCGCTCCAGTCCTGCAGGCTGCGCACATCGAACTTCGAGTCGCGGATGACTTCAAGGGAGGTCACGGCGGCGGCGAATTCGGCGAGCGTGGTGATCAGCGGCACGGAGTTGGCGGTCGCCGCGGCGCGGATCTCGTATCCGTCGGCGCGTTCCTGCCGACCCGACGGCACGTTGATGACCATGTCGATGGTGCCCGCGGTGAGGTAGTCGATGACCGTGCGGTCTTCGGCATCGGCCTCGAAGTGCTTGTGCACCTGCGTGGTCTTGATCCCGTAGCGGGAGAGCACAGCCGCGGTGCCGGTGGTCGCGACGACGTCGAAGCCCATGTCGACGAGCTCCTTGACCGGCAGCACCATGGCGCGCTTGTCCCGATCGGCTACCGACACGAACACGGTGCCCGAGGTCGGCAGCTTCACGGACGACCCGAGCAGCCCCTTCGCGAAGGCGGTCGGGAAGTTGTGGTCGATGCCCATGACCTCACCGGTCGAGCGCATCTCGGGACCGAGGACCGAGTCGACGATCTTGCCTTCGACGGTGGTGAACCGTCGGAACGGCAGGACCGCCTCCTTGACGGCGATCGGATGGTCCAGCGGCAGGGTCGAGCCGTCGCCCTCTGCTGCCAGCAGATCGCCGCGCAGATCCTCGATCGTCCGGCCCACGGCGATGAGCGCCGCGGCCTTGGCCAGCTGGGTCGACGTCGCCTTCGAGACGAACGGCACGGTCCGCGAGGCACGTGGGTTGGCTTCGATGACGTGGAGGACGTCCGCGGCGATGGCGAACTGGATGTTGAGCAGTCCGCGCACGCCCACACCCTCGGCGATGGCCTTCGTGCCCTGGCGTACGCGCTCGAGCACGTCCTCGCCCAGAGTCAGCGAGGGCAGAACGCAGGCGGAGTCGCCGGAGTGGATTCCGGCTTCCTCGATGTGCTCCATGATTCCGCCGATGTAGACCTCGTTGCCGTCGTAGAGGGCGTCGACGTCGATCTCGATGGCGTCTTCGAGGAACCGGTCGACGAGGACCGGACGATCGGTCGAGATCTCCGTGGCGCTGGCCATGTAGTCGAGCAGCTGCGTGCGATCGTAGACGATCTGCATTCCGCGTCCGCCGAGAACGTAGGAGGGCCGCACGAGCACCGGGTAGCCGATATTCTCGGCGATCGCTGCCGCTTCCGCAGAGGTCACCGCGGTGCCGTGCTTGGGCGCGGTGAGTCCGGCCCTCTCCAGCACGGTTCCGAACTCTCCGCGGTCCTCGGCCAGGTCGATGGCTTCGGGTTGGGTGCCGAGCACCGGCACGCCTGCGGCCTTGAGCTTATCGGCCAGGCCCAGCGGTGTCTGTCCGCCGAGAGTGCACACGACGCCGAGGACCTCGCCGGCGGCGAGTTCGGCGTGGTAGACCTCCATGACGTCTTCGAACGTCAGGGGTTCGAAGTACAGACGATCGGCGGTGTCGTAGTCGGTCGACACGGTCTCCGGATTGCAGTTGACCATGATCGTCTCGTAGTCGGCGGACCCGATCGCCATGGTCGCGTGCACGCACGAGTAGTCGAACTCGATGCCCTGGCCGATGCGGTTCGGGCCCGAGCCGAGAATGATCACGGCCGGGCGGTCGCGGCTCATGACCTCGGTCTCGGAGTCGTAGCTCGAGTAGTGGTAGGGAGTCTTCGCTTCGAATTCTCCGGCGCAGGTGTCGACGGTTTTGAACACCGGGCGCACGCGCAGTGCGTGGCGGATGCCGGTGACGACGCTCGTGTCGAGGCTGCGCAGTCCTCCGATCTGCTCGTCGGAGAAGCCGTGGTTCTTCGCGACCCGCAGGACGTGCTCGTCGAGTTCGTCGGCGTCGCGCACATAGGCGGCCACCTCGTTGATGAGTTGGATCTGGTCGAGGTACCAGGGGTCGATCTCGCAGGCGTCGAAGACCTCCGCCGCGCTCAGCCCGGCGGCGAGTCCGCGCTGGACCGAGTGGATGCGGTCAGCGGTGGCGTGCGAGATCGCTTCGAGGACGGATTCGCGGACGTCGTCGTCGGAGACGTCGGGCAGGTCGGTCCAGCTGAACGCGGAGTCCTTCTGCTCGAGTGAGCGCATCGCCTTCTGCAGTGCGGTGGTGAAGTTGCGGCCCAGCGCCATGACTTCGCCGACGGATTTCATCGTCGTCGTCAGGGTCGGATCCGCGGCCGGGAACTTCTCGAAGGTGAAGCGCGGGATCTTCACGACCACATAGTCCAGGGTCGGTTCGAAGCTTGCCGGGGTGACCTTCGTGATGTCGTTGGGGATCTCGTCGAGCGAGTAGCCGACGGCGAGCTTCGCAGCCATCTTCGCGATCGGGAAACCGGTGGCCTTCGACGCCAGCGCCGAGGACCGGGACACGCGTGGGTTCATCTCGATGGTGATGATGCGTCCGGTCTTGGGATCGACGGCGAACTGGATGTTGCAGCCGCCGGTGTCCACGCCGACGGCGCGGATGATCGCGATGCCGATATCGCGCATCGACTGGTATTCCCGGTCGGTCAGCGTCAGTGCCGGAGCCACGGTGATCGAGTCGCCGGTGTGCACGCCGACCGGGTCGACGTTCTCGATCGAGCACACGACCACGACATTGTCTTTGTTGTCGCGCATGAGCTCGAGTTCGTATTCCTTCCACCCGAGGATCGATTCCTCGAGCAGCACTTCGTGGGTGATGGAATCGGACAGGCCGGCGCCGGCGATGCGGCGCAGATCGGCTTCGTCGTAGGCCATGCCCGAGCCGAGGCCGCCCATGGTGAACGAGGGGCGGACGACGACCGGGTAGTTGAGCTCCTCGGCGGCGGCCAGGGCTTCGTCGAGGGTGTGGCAGATGGCGGATCTGGCCACTTCGGCACCGCAGGCCTCTGCGATGTCTTTGAACTTCTGACGGTCCTCGCCGCGCTGGATGGCGTCGACGTCGGCACCGATGAGTTCGACGCCGTACTTCTCGAGCACTCCGGCGTCGTGCAGCGCAATGGCCGCGTTGAGTGCGGTCTGTCCGCCCAGGGTGGGCAGGAGCGCATCGGGGCGCTCCTTCTCGATGATCGTCTCGATGACGTCCGGATCGATCGGTTCGACATACGTGGCGTCGGCGATGTCCGGGTCGGTCATGATGGTCGCCGGGTTCGAGTTGATGAGGATGACGCGCAGGCCCTCGGAACGCAGCACGCGGCAGGCTTGGGTGCCCGAATAGTCGAATTCGCAGGCCTGGCCGATGACGATGGGGCCGGAGCCGATAACGAGGACGGATGTGAGGTCGTGTCTCAGTGGCATTGGGTGTTCTCCTTAGGCCAGGGCAGCCGAATCGGCCTGGGAAGCGGACATGAGGTCGACGAAGCGATCGAACAGGTAGCTCGAATCGTGCGGGCCGGCCGCAGCCTCGGGGTGGAATTGGACGGAGAAGGCGGGAAGGTCGAGGCAGGCGAGTCCCTCGACAACATCGTCGTTGAGGCACACATGGGACACAGTCACCCGGCCGTAATCGGCCTTGTGCGGGGCGATGGTCTCACCTGTCAGCGGAGCGTCGACGGCGAAGCCGTGGTTCTGCGAGGTGATTTCGACCTTGCCCGTGATCCGGTCCATCACGGGCACGTTGATGCCGCGGTGGCCGAAGGGCAGCTTATAGGTGCCGAAGCCCAGTGCCCGACCGAGCAGCTGGTTGCCGAAGCAGATGCCGAAGAACGGCATGCCTGCATCGAGCACGGCGCGCAGCAGTTCGACCTGGTCGTCTGCGGTGGCGGGGTCGCCGGGGCCGTTGGAGAAGAAGACTCCGTCCACGCCGAGTGCCCGGATCTGCTCGAAGCTGATCGTCGACGGCAGCACATGGACGTCGATTCCGCGTTCGGACAGTCGCTCGGGGGTCATCGATTTGATGCCGAGGTCGACGGCGGCGACACTGAACCTCTTCTCCCCGCGGGCGGGGATGAGGGTGGGTTCGGTGATCGAGACCTCGTCGACGAGGTTGGCTCCGGCCATCTGCGGGGAGGCCTGGACGCGGGCGAGGAGTTCGGACTCGGGCGCCTCGGCAGCGGGGCCGGAGAAGATGCCCACGCGCATGGCTCCCTTGTCGCGCAGGTGGCGGGTCAGGGCTCGGGTGTCGACGTCGGAGATGCCGACGATCCCGGACTCGGTCAGCCAGTCGACGAGGTCGCCTTCGGATCGCCAGTTCGACGAGATCCGGGAGGCGTCGCGGACGACGTAGCCGGCCGCCCAGATCCTGGCGGATTCGTCATCGGTGCGGTTGACGCCGGTGTTGCCGATGTGCGGAGCGGCCTGGATGATGATCTGCCTGTGGTAGGACGGGTCGGTCAGCGTCTCCTGGTAGCCGGACATGGCGGTGACGAACACGGCCTCACCGGTGGTCTCGCCGAGTTGTCCGTAGGCGGATCCGTGGAAGGTTCGGCCGTCTTCGAGGACGAGGACAGCGGGGGTGGTGGAAAAGCTCATTGTGCCTCTTCGATCATTTCGCGGATGCGGTCGACGGTGGGGGTGGTGGATGCGGCGTAGCGGGCGCGGAAGCCCGTGTCGACGAGGGTGTCGCCGAGGTGCCACGTGATGCGGATGATGCCTCCGCGTTCGACGAATTTGCCGATCATCCCGTTCGTGGTGTCCACGGAGACGATGTCTCGGCGCGGGATGAGGAAGTCTTCGCGTCCGGCCAGGTCCATGATCACTCCCCCGTCGGTGACGACGAGTTCCCCGGTGGTGCGGATGCCCAGGCCGTGGACGGCGACGCGTTCGAGCGGATGGCCGGCTTTCGTCGTCGACACATAGGAGCCTTCGACGGGCTCGGCGACGGCTTTGATGCCCATATGGGGCTTCGGCGGGGTGACGACTTCCGCCTGGGCCTGTTTGCGTCGGCTCCATCCCCAGGCGATCGCGACGATCACGATGACGATGACTGCGGCGACGATGAGTGTGCCTACTGTGGTGTCCATGTTGCTCCTGCCGGGTGGGGTGTGGTCAGTGCCCCTGCGGCCAAGACCCGGTGGCCGTAGAAGAAGGTGTCGGTGACCTGCGTGGTCACTTCGACGCCGGCGAAAGGGTTGTTGCGTCCCTTCGTGGCGTGGTCGGCGGGTTGGATGCGGTGCGGTGCGGCCGGGTCGACGAGGACGATGTTCGCGCTCGCCCCGACTTCGAGGCTGCCGTGCCCGGAGGCTCCGGTGATCCGTGCAGGGGCCGACGACATCACACGGGCCACATCCCCGAAGTCGAAGTCGTGGTCTGCCATTGCGGCGACGACGATGGACAGCGCGGATTCCATCCCGACCATGCCCATGGCCGCGGCGGTCCATTCGCTGCACTTGTGTTCGGCGGTGTGCGGGGCGTGGTCGGTGCCGACGACGTCGATCGTGCCGTCTGCCAGAGCAGTCCGGAGCGCCTGGACGTCACGGTCGGTGCGCAGCGGCGGGTTGACCTTGTACACGGGGTCGAAGGTGCGTACGAGTTCGTCGGTGAGCATGAGATGGTGCGGTGTCACCTCGGCGGTCACGGCGATCCCCCGGGCCTTGGCCCACCGGATGAGGTCGACGCTGCCGGCGGTGGAGACGTGGCAGATGTGCAGCCGGGATCCGACGTGTTCGGCCAGGAGCACATCACGGGCGATGATCGACTCCTCGGCCACGGCGGGCCAGCCGGGCAGTCCGAGTTCGGCCGAGACCGTTCCCTCGTTCATCTGTGCGCCCTCGGTCAGGCGCGGTTCCTGTGCGTGCTGGGCGATGATCCCGTCGAAGGTCTTGACGTATTCGAGGGCTCGGCGCATGAGCAGCGGATCGGAGACGCAGATGCCGTCGTCGGAGAACATGCGCACGCGGGCGCCCGAACGTGCCATGGCGCCCAATTCGGCGAGCTGACGGCCCTCGAGGCCGGTGGTCACGGCGCCGACGGGCACGACTTCGGTGAATCCGGCGGCGCGGCCGAGGCGGTGGACCTGTTCGACGACTCCTGCCGTGTCGGCCACGGGCGCGGTGTTGGCCATGGCGTGGACGCAGGTGTAGCCGCCCGACGCCGCCGATCGGGACCCTGTGAGCACGGTCTCGGCGTCCTCTTTGCCGGGTTCGCGCAGGTGGGTGTGCATGTCGACGAGGCCGGGCAGAGCCACGAGGCCCGCGGCCTCGACGGTCTCGTGATCGTCTGTGCCCAGAAGCTCGGGGTCGACGATGCGTCCGTGACGGATCGCGATATCTGCGACTCCGCGTCCGAGGACGTCGGCTCCGCGGATGAGGTAATCAGTCATTGGTCTCCTCCTGACCGGTCAGCAGACGGTAGAGGACCGCCATGCGCACGCTCACTCCGTTCTCGACCTGGTCGAGGACGAGGGCGCGGGGTGAATCCGCTGCGGCAGCGGAGATCTCGAAACCGCGGTTCATGGGGCCCGGGTGCATGATGAAGGTCGAGGTCGGCAGTGTGGCCAGACGGGCAGCGCTCAGTCCCCACAAGCGGGCGTATTCGCGTTCGTTGGGGAAGAAGGACTCGTGCATCCGCTCGTGCTGGACCCGCAGCATCATCACGGCGGCGAAGTCCACCGCGCTCAGGGCCGAATCGAAGTCGAAGTGGACGGTCACCGGCCAGTCCTCCACTCCCCACGGCAGCAGGGTGGGCGGGGCGATGAGGTGGACATCCGCGCCGAGGCGGGCGAGCAGGTGCACATTCGAGCGGGCCACACGGGAATGCAGGATATCCCCGACGATGGCGACTTTCGCTCCGTCGAGTCCCTGACCGCGCGGTCCCCCGGCCACCGGCCCCGAGGCGGGAACTCCGGCCAGTGCCCGACGCAGGGTGAACGCGTCGAGGAGCGCCTGGGTGGGGTGTTCGTGGGTGCCGTCGCCGGCGTTGACGACGGGGACGTCGATCCACCCGGTATGGGCGAGGCGGTGGGCGGTGCCAGCTCCGGAATGGCGGACGACTATGGCATCGGGGCCCATCGCCGAGATCGTCTGGATGGTGTCCTGGAGGCTTTCGCCCTTCGACACGGAGGAGCCCTTGGCGGAGAAGTTGAGCACATCGGCCGAGAGCCGTTTGGCTGCGGCTTCGAAGGACAGGCGTGTGCGTGTGGAGTCCTCGAAGAAGAGGTTGACCACCGTGCGTCCGCGCAGCACGGGCAGCTTCTTGACTTCGCGTTCGGAGACCAGCGTCATCTCCTCGGCGATGTCGAGGATGCCGATGGCGTCGTCTCGGCTGAGCGTCGCGGTATCGAGCAGATGCTTCATTCGCGGCCCCCCGAGATGCTCACGGAATCGTCTCCGTCGATTTCGGTCAGGGAGACATTGACGCGTTCGCTGCTCGATGTCGGCAGGTTCTTGCCGACATGGTCGGCACGGATCGGCAGGTCGCGGTGGCCGCGGTCGACGAGAACGGCGAGCCGGACCTTGCCGGGCCGGCCGACATCGGCGAGGGCGTCGAGGGCGGCACGGATCGTGCGCCCGGAGAAGAGCACATCGTCGACGAGGACGACGGTCTTCGCATCGATTCCCGCGGCCGGGATGGAGGTGGGTTCGGGTGTCCGGTAGGAGCCGCCGCGCAGATCGTCGCGGTACATCGTGATGTCGAGGCTGCCGGCGAGTTCGCCTGCGGTCTCGGGCCGACCGGAGATGGAGGCGATCGCCTCGGCGAGTCGGTGGGCGAGCGGGACTCCGCGGCGCGGGATCCCTAAGAGGACGAGGTCGTCGCTGCCCTTGTTGGATTCGATGATCTCATGGGCGATGCGTGTGATCGCCCGCGAGATATCGGGGGCGTCCAGCACTGTTCGCTGTGTCATATTTCCCCTTCTCCGCCTCTCCGGACGGTGGTTAAAGGAGTGGTTCGATTCGATTGTAGTCCCGGTGGGGTGCCCACCGGCGGGCGGGTCCGGAGTGCGGACCCGCCGCCTCAGATGAGTGTCGGTTTGACGTCGAGGATGCGGGAGAGCAGCCCGGAGACGAAACCAGGTGAGTCATCTGTGGAGAACTGTCTGGCCAGCGACACGGCTTCGTCGATGGCCACCTTGTCGGGGACCTCGTCGTTGAACAGCATCTCCCAGGTTCCGATCTCGAGCAGAGACCGGTCGACGGCCGGCATCCGGTCCAGGGTCCAGCCTTCTGAGTAGGTGGAGAGGATCTCATCGATCTCCGCCTGCTTCTCGCTGATGCCCGTGACGATCTCGACCGCGTATTCCTTCATCGGGTAGTCGGGATCGTTCGACCGCAGGGTGACGAGTTCGTCCATAGCCAGTCGACGCTGCCCGGCTTCGAAGAGCAGCTCGAGAGCCCGGCGACGGGCTCGGGTACGTGCGGATGCCACTTACTTGACGCGACCGAGGTAGTCGCCGCTGCGGGTGTCGACTTTGACCTTCACGCCCTCTTCGAGGAACAGGGGCACCTGGATCTCGTAGCCGGTCTCAAGAGTCGCCGGCTTCGATCCGCCGGTCGAACGGTCGCCCTGGAGTCCGGGTTCGGTGTGGGTGATGGTCAGCTCGACCGAGGGCGGCAGCTCCACCGACAGCGGGGTGCCTTCGTGGAAGGAGATCTGCAGATCCTGGTTCTCGAGCATGTAGTTCGCGGCGTCGCCGACGAGCTCTGCGGAGATGTTGACCTGGTCGTAGTCCTTGGCGTCCATGAACACGTAGTCGGTGCCGTCATGGTAGAGGTACTGCATATCGCGGCGGTCGACATTCGCGGTCTCGACCTTGGTGCCGGCGTTGAAGGTCTTGTCGATGATCTTGCCGGAGATGACGTTCTTCAGCTTGGTGCGGACGAAGGCCGGTCCTTTTCCGGGCTTGACGTGCTGGAATTCGAGCACCTGCCACAGCTGGTTGTCGAGGTTGAGCACAAGGCCGTTCTTCAGGTCGTTCGTTGTCGCCACTAATTCGTCCTTCTTCGGTTCAGTCCTGATCACCGAATGGTGATCGCAGTCGGCACGGCGCGCCGCCCAGCCCCGCGGTCCGGGGTCGACGAATGCGCCACTGGGCAAGTCTAGCAAGCTTCAGCGGGACGCTTCCATTTGGGCGGGGTCAGTCGAGGCCGAGTCCGATGCCGAGGGGGACCGTCGGCGAATCCTCACCGATCTCCTGGTAGGCGGTGAAGAGGATGGAGGCATCGGGGATCTCGACGGTGCTCGGTTCGCCGATGTCGCTGAGCAGAACCATCCGCAGCATCGCTCCGCGAGCTTTCTTGTCCCGCTTCATCGTGTCCAGCAGCTGCGGCCAGACGTCGGAGCGGTACCCCACGGGCAGTCCGAGCTTGCCGAGCAGTTCGCGGTGGAGGTCGACGACTTCGTAGGGCAGGCTCTTGATCATCGACGCCACCTCGGCGGCGAAGACCATGCCCACCGACACGGCGGCACCGTGACGCCACTGGTAGCGCTCCTTGTGTTCGATCGCATGGCCGAGGGTGTGACCGTAGTTGAGTATCTCCCGGCGTCCGGATTCCTTGAAGTCTCCGGAGACGACCTCGGCCTTGACCCGGATGGAGCGTTCGATGAGCTCGCGCAGCACGGGTCCGTGCACATCGGCGATCTCGTCCTTCGAATGGTTCGACACGAGGTCGAGGATCGCGGGGTCGGCGATGAATCCGGTCTTGACCACTTCGGCGAGTCCGGTGAACAGTTCGTTCTCCGGAAGCGTCCCGAGCGTGTCGAGGTCGACGAGGACTCCGGCGGGTGCGTGGAAGGAGCCGACGAGGTTCTTGCCTTCGGCGGTGTTGATCCCGGTCTTGCCGCCGACGGAGGCATCGACCATCCCCAGCACGGTGGTGGGGATGTGGATGACCGTGATTCCGCGCAGCCAGGTGGCGGCGACGAATCCGCCGAGGTCGCTCACTGCTCCCCCGCCGACGGTGACGATCGCGTCGGTGCGGGTGAAGTCGGACTGGCCGAGGACCTGCCAGCAGAAGGCGGCGACCTGGACGTGCTTGGCCTCTTCGGCATCGGGAATCTCCGCGGCCACGGCTTCGAGGCCGGCCGCGGCGAGGTCGTCGCGAACGGTCTCACCGGTCGTCCGCAGGGCGCGGGGATGGATGACGAGGACCTTCTCGACGCGATTTCCGAGCAGCTCGGGCAGTTCGCCGAGCAGTCCCTGGCCGACGAGGACGGGGTAGTTCCCGCCGGCGTCCACATTGATGCGTGTGAGGCTCATTCGTCCGTCTTCCTGATCGTTCATCGTCTTCTCTCAAGGCTCGGCCGCCCGGTGAGTGCTCGGAGTCGAGGCACGGCTTCCGTGGGCCGGATCCAGCCTAGCTCTCACCGGTGCCCGCCGGCGAAACGGGTGACCGATGTGGTCGCAGACGTCTCACCGCCGAGGCTGTGCTCAGCGCTGTTGACCGGAGCCGTCGTCGTCGGGATCGGCGTACTTCGCGTACTCTTCGGCTCGCTGCAGACCGGTGAGGACGTCGACGACTCGATTGACCACCGTCGACGGCGGTGAGTTCGACGCTTGGACCCGGAAGGTCGCGACCTGCTCGTAGAGCGGTTCACGTTCGTTGACCAAGGCCAGCCAGTTCTCCACCGGGCTGCCGGCACCGCGCAACAGCGGTCGGTGCGGGGCGGTCAGTCGCTGTGCCACGGTGTCGACATCGATATCGATGTGCACGACTTTGATCGCCGGGTGTCGCAGCTGAGCACGGGTGCCGGGGTTGAGGATCGCTCCTCCGCCCAGGGACACGATGCCCGGACGGTCGAGCAGACGACGCAGTGCTCTGCGCACGACCTCGCGTTCGATGCGTCGGAAGTGATCTTCGCCGCGTTCGACGAAGATCTCCGAGATGACCCCGTACTTGTCGACGATGTTCGCGTCCGTGTCCGTCAGCGGCAGGCCGAGCCGGTCGGCGAGAAGCCGACCGATCGTCGACTTCCCTGCCGCCGGCGGACCGGAGAGCACGATGCGCGAGAGCGCGGCGGGGACCGGTTCCAGGGGCGGGACCGGCTTGGGCAGCGGGGGGTGGTTCATCGTCCGATGCGGAGGTTCTCCGGAATGGCCGCGACATAGGCGTCCAGGTTCCGCTTCGTCTCGGCAACGGAGTCTCCGCCGAACTTCTCGACGACCGCCTCGGCGAGCACGAGTGCCACCATGGCTTCGGCGACGACGCCGGAGGCAGGCACCGCGCAGACGTCGGAGCGCTGATGGTTCGCCTTCGCGGCCTCCCCGGACTCGACGTCGACCGTGGCCAGGGCGCGCGGGACTGTCGCGATCGGTTTCATTCCCGCTCGCACGCGCAGCGGACCGCCCGTGGACATGCCTCCTTCGGTGCCGCCGGCGCGGTTGCTCGTGCGGCGGAATCCGTCGGGCCCGACTTCCAACTCATCGTGGGCCCGCGAGCCGGGACGCTTCGTGGTGAGGAACCCGTCTCCGACCTCGACTCCCTTGATCGCCTGAATGCCCATGAGGGCACCGGCCAGGCGAGAGTCGAGACGCCGGTCCCAATGCACATGGGAGCCCAGCCCCGGAGGCAGGTCGTAGGCGAGGACTTCGACGACTCCGCCCAAGGTGTCCCCGGCCTTCTTCGCCGCGTCGATCTCGGTGACCATCGCCGCCGAGAGATCGGCGTCGAAGCAGCGGACAGGATCGGCATCCAGGGCGTCGACATCGGCCGCGGTCGGCAGTGCGGGCAGTGCATCGGCGGAGTGTTCGGCACCGCCGATGGCCACGGTATGGGAGACGAGGGTGATGCCCAGTTCGCCGAGGAACTTCGCGGCGACAGTGCCCAGCGCCACACGCATCGCGGTCTCACGCGCCGAAGCGCGCTCCAACACGGGACGAGCCTCCTCGAAGCCGTACTTCTGCATGCCGACGATATCGGCATGCCCCGGACGCGGTCGGGTCAGCGGGGCGTTGCGCGCCAGCCCCTCGAGCTCGGAGGCGTCGACGGGGTCCGGGCTCATCACGGACTCCCATTTCGGCCATTCGGTGTTGCCGACCTCGATCGCCACGGGTGAGCCCAAGGTCTGCCCGTGACGGACACCGCCGAGGAGACGCACCTCGTCGGCTTCGAACTTCATCCGCGCACCGCGGCCATAGCCGAGTCGGCGGCGAGCCAAGCTCGCACGAATATCGTCCCTGGTGATCGGTACATGGGCGGGAAGCCCTTCAATGATCCCGGTCAGCGCTTCGCCGTGGGATTCGCCTGCAGTCAGCCATCTCAACATTCCACCGATTCTACAAAAGTATCGGGGCGAACAGGCACCCGAGCCACATGCCGGAAAGCATCGCCGGTCCGAAGGCGATGGTCACCCCGCGGACCCGACCGGCTCGGACCGCAGCGGTGAGCGCCCAGATCCCGCTGATGAGCATCATGGCGACCAGCACGAGCGCAGGTGCCCACGGGTCGAAGAGACCGGCGACGGCGAAGACGATGAACGCGAGCTTGACGTCCCCGAGCCCCATCGATCGCACCCGCAGCACACGCCCCACCAGGTGCAGTGCTGTGAAGAAGACGAGGGCAAGGAGTCCGGCGAAGAATGACGAGAACCACATCGGCAGGTCGCCGAGCACGGAGCCGGTGATGATGAGTCCCAGGGCCAGCAGCGACACGGGGATGACGATCCGATCGGGCAGTCTGCGTACGATGACATCCGCGGTGGCGAGGAACGGTGTGGCGCCGGAGACGAGGCCCACCAGCAGTGCGGAGACGATGCGATCGGCCGAGTTCGGCTCAGCCGGGGCGAACGTTGTCCCGCTCAGCGGCGCATATGCGCTCCACCCGGTATCCGGTGGTGCGAGCACGGTGAGGGTGAAGACGACGGCGGCGACTGCGGCGATGACGAGTCCGACCACCAGCGGACCCGGCCCTCGAGCCCATCTGGAGGCGTGCCACCGCTGCAGGTGTGCGGAGTCGTTGAGCCAGGTCTGCGGAGTTGCCGCGAGGCTGAGCCCGCCGGCCAGAGCGGTCAGCACCGTGACACCGATGGTCATCGCGTGCAGCACTCCGGTGTCCATCTCGATACCCGGTTCAGGCCTGGACCGGGGCGGGTGGGCCCTCGAGTGCTGCGTACATGGCCGACGCGACCCGCGCGGTCAGGTCGTCTGCTGCCGGCAGGTCGTCCGACGTCGGCAGGGTCTCCGCCGTGGTTGGGTCGTCGGCCCTGGCCGCGGCGAGGAACATCTCGAACTGGGCGACGGCCTGTTCGACGAGCATGGCGGTTCCGGCGACGGGGCGCAGACCGTGCGCGGCGGCCGCGGCGAGGAAGGCCGAATCGGCGGCGTAGGCGACGTCGAGGACGATGGCACCGGGGGCGAAGGAATCGTCCCAGATCGGGTCGGGGGCCGCCTCGGCGGGCAGGGTGGAGATGACGATCGCCGACGGACCGATCCGGCTCAGATCCCCCACCGAGGCGCTCAATCCGATCCGTTCGGCCAGATCGAGAACCCGCCGGGCACGGTCCGGGTTGCGCACGCGGAAGTCCACGTGTGCGATCCCGAGATCCCGGCAGGCCACGAGCGCCGAGGCGGCCGTGGCTCCGGCGCCGAGGATCGTCGCCCGACCGGCTCCCGCACCACCGGCCCCGGCCGGTCCCGAATCCCTGTGCGGGGCGATCGCCCGCACGATGCCGCGCACGTCGGTGTTGGCCACCTGCACCCGACCGCTGCGCCGGATGAGGGTGTTGCCGGCCGCTGTCAGTACGGCCGTCTCATCGATGTCCCATCCGCGGACGGCTGCGAGTGTGACGAGACGGTCTTTCAACGGCATCGTCACAGAGAACCCGATGTGCTCGGGGTGGGAGTCGAGGAACCCCTCGAGCTCGTCGGCGGTGAGTTCGAATCGGGAGTATTCGCTGGTCTCCATGTGCAGCGCCGCGAAGGCGGCACGGTGCAGCAGCGGGGACTTCGAATGTGCGATCGGCGAGCCGAGCACTGCGGCGAGGATCCTCACCGGCTATCCGTTGTCCTTCCTGTGCTCGCGCAGCCATTTGCGGTAGATCTCGACGTTCTTCTTATGGTCCTCGTAGTTGTCGGCGAACTTCGTCTCCCCCGTGTCCGGATTCGTCGCGACGAAGAACTGCCAATCGCCGTCGGCGGGTTCGAGCGCTGCTTCGACCGCTCCCCGGCTCGGCGAGTTGATGGGCCCGGGAGGCAGACCCTTCTTCTTGTACGTGTTGTACGGCGAGTCCGACTGGCGTTCCTCCTCCGTCGTCGTCAGGTCGGATCGGGCGCCGTGGATATAGGCCACGGTCGCATCCGATTGGAGCAGTCCCCCGGTCTTCGATTTCTCGGAGATGCGGTTGAGGAATGTCCTGGCCACCTTCGATCGCACCTCGGGGTCTCCTGGGGATTCCTTCTCCACGAGGCTGGCCAGCGTGAGGATGCGGTTGGCGTCCTTGCTCTCGATTCCCAGTTCGTCGAGTTCGGTCTCGGTCTTGTCGACCATCTCCTGGACGATGTCCTCTGCGGTCTTCTGCTTGTTGAGGTCATACGTCGCCGGATACAGGTAGCCTTCGAGGCTCGGGGCCTCGATATCGAGTCCGTAGTCCTTCGGGGTCTTGTCGTCGATGGCTTTGTCGACCTCATCGGCGTTCATCCCCGACTCGATCATGATCGCCTTGATCTCTTCGACCTGTTTGCCTTCGGCGACCGTGATCTTCGGCGGGGCGATGGGGTTGATGAGCGCTTCGACCGCGGCCTCCGAGCTCATCTTCTCCCGCATCGTCCAGGTTCCTGCCTGAATGGTCGCCTCACGGCGTTCGATCTCGTCGAGGAAGGGTTCGGAATTCATAATGACCCCGGCTTCGACGAGCTGGTTGGCCACGGTGCGGGCGGAGGAGCCGGGAGCGATATCGATCGAAACCTCGCTCGTTCCCTGACCTTCATAGTCGCCTTTGGGGCCGAACAGGTCGTCGAAGACTCCACCGGCCGCGCGCACACCGAAGAATCCTCCGATGCCGAAGACGAGGATGCAGATGATCACGATCGTCGTCGTCCGCCGCCGACGCAGCATTCTGCGCCGTTTCTTCGCGCGGATCTCTGCGCGGGAGAGTCCTTCGTCAGTCGAGAACTCTTCGGTGATCGGGCTCATACGTCGTTCTCCTCGTCGGGCATCTCACGGCCGGCGGGGACACCGGTGTTGTGTTCGTACTCGAGGGCGTTCTGGAGGATGATCACGGCGGCTTGGGCATCGACGATCTCGCGTCTCTGGCGTGACGATTTCCCGGCTGCGGCGAGAGCCTGGTGGGCCTCGACGGTGGTGAATCGTTCGTCGACGAGACGGACAGGTGTGCCGGTGGCCGCGGCGATCCTGCGGGCGAATTCCAACGCCGAGGCGGCTGCGGCGCGGGCGGCGCCGTCGAGGGACTTCGGGTCACCCACCAGGAGTTCGATGGGATCGTATTCGTCGACGATGTCGCGCAGCTGCCGCAGCGCCGCCGGTTCGTCCGCTCGACGAACGACGGTGAGCGGGGTGGCCAGAATCCCATCGGGGTCGCTGGAGGCGACACCGATCCGCACGGAACCGATGTCGAGACCCAGCCGGCGACCTCGGCGGAAACTCACTGGATGGCTGCCTTGACCGCCGCGATGGCTGACGGGATCGCCGCGGGGTTGCTGCCCCCGCCCTGGGCGAGGTCGGGCTTGCCGCCGCCTCCGCCGCCGAGTTCACTGCAGGCCAGAGACACGAGCTTGCCGGCCTGCAGACCGGCGGCGCGGGCCGCCTCGGTGGTGGCGATGACGACGACGGGCTTTCCGCTGCTGACTCCGATGCCGACGATCACGGCCTGACGGTCGGCGACCCGGTTGCGCAGGTCGGTGACCAGTGTGCGGAGGTCTCCGGCATTGGCGATGTCGCCGACTTCGGCCTGGACGAACAGCGTCTGGCCCACGGTCTGCGCCTCATCGAGGAACTTGCCCGACGAGGACAGCAGCTGCTGGGCGCCCAGTCGGGCGATCTCCTTCTCAGCGTCCTTGAGCCGGCTCATCAGGTCGGACACGCGTGATGTGACATCGGTGCCAGGGACCTTGAGCATCTCCGACAGGGAGGACACGATGGTCCGCTCGGCGGCCAGGGACCGGAAGGCGTCCATGCCGACAGCGGCTTCGATGCGCCGGACTCCCGAGCCCACGGATGCTTCGGAGAGCACGGAGATCGGGCCGACTTCGGCGGAGGCGCCGACGTGGGTGCCGCCGCAGAGCTCGCGCGAGAAGGGTCCGCCGATGTCGACGACGCGCACGACGTTCGGGTACTTCTCGCCGAAGAGCGCCATGGCACCGGACTTCTTCGCGTCGTCGAAGGACATGTATTCGGTGCCGACTTCGTAGTTCGAGCGCACTGCCAGGTTCGCGACCTCTTCGATCTCGGCCCGCATCTGAGTGCTGGGGGCTTCGGGGAACGAGTAGTCGAAGCGCACGTATCCGGGCTGATTGAGCGAACCGGCCTGCACGGCGTGGCTGCCGAGGATCTCCCGCAGCGCAGCGTGGACGAGGTGGGTGGCGGTGTGGGCCTGTGCGCCTTGGAACCGGTGGTCGTGGTCGACGGCGGCGAGCACTTCGTCGCCGACGCGCAGCTCTCCGTCGATGACCTCGACCCGGTGTGCGGGCAGTCCCTTGACCGGATTCTGCACGTCGCTGACCCGGGCGGTGAAGCCATGGCCGGAGATGAGGCCGACGTCGGCGCGCTGACCGCCGGACTCGGCGTAGAACGGGGTCAGGTCGAGGACGACGTCGCCGCTCTGACCAGCGGTGAGCACTTCGACGGCGACCCCATCGACGACGATTCCTCGCACGCGGGAGTCGGACTCGAGTCGGTCATAGCCGACGAATTCGCTGGCACCTTCGTCGAGCAGCGCCGAATAGGCGGACAGGTCGGTGTGGCCGCCGCCCTTCTTCGCCTTGGCGTCGGCCTTGGCGCGGGTGCGCTGTTCACTCATCAGTTCGCGGAACCCGGCCTCGTCGACGCTCAGTCCGGCTTCGGAGGCCATCTCGAGAGTGAGGTCGATGGGGAACCCGTGGGTGTCGTGGAGGGCGAAGGCGATGTCTCCGCTGATGGTGTTGTCTCCGCCGCCCAGCGACTGTGCGGCATTGGCGAACAGCTGGGTGCCGGATTCGAGGGTGCGCAGGAAGGCCTTCTCCTCGGCGTAGGCGACCCGGGAGATGCGGTCGAAGTCGGTTTCGAGCTCCGGGTAGGACAGCTTCATGGCCTGCATGGACACGGGCAGCAGCTCGGGCAGGACTTCTTCCTTGACTCCGAGCAGGCGCATGGCGCGCACGGCACGGCGCAGCAGCCGACGGAGGATGTAGCCGCGGCCTTCGTTGCCGGGACGGACCCCGTCGCCGATGATGATCAGTGCCGAACGGACATGGTCGGCGACGACGCGCAGCTGCACATCGGCGTACTCGTCCTCGCCGTAGGTCCGACCGGCCAGACGACTGGCGGCCTCGATGACGGGGAAGACCTCGTCGATCTCGTACATGTTCTCCACGCCCTGGAGCAGGAAGGCGACGCGTTCGAGTCCCATGCCGGTATCGATGTTCTTCGCAGGCAGCTCGCCGGCCACGTCGAAGTCGACCTTCGAGCGAACCTCGGAGAGTTCGAACTCCATGAACACGAGGTTCCAGATCTCGATGTAGCGGTCTTCGTCGGCCACGGGTCCGCCGTCGACGCCGTAGGCGGGGCCGCGGTCGAAGTAGATCTCCGAGCAGTAGCCTCCAGGGCCGGGCTGGCCGGTGTGCCAGTAGTTGTCCTCATTGTCGCGCAGCTGGATGCGCTCACGGGGAACGGAGGTCTCCTCGAGCCACATGTCGATGGTCTCTGCATCGTCCTCGTGCACTGTCGCCCACAGCAGCTCCGGGTCGAAGCCGAGACCGCCCTCGGCGACGGGGGTCGTCAGCAGTCCCCAGGCGAACTTGATGGCATCGCGCTTGAAGTAGTCGCCGAAGGAGAAGTTGCCGTTCATCTGGAAGAAGGTGCCGTGACGGGTCGTCTTGCCGACCTCTTCGATGTCGCCGGTGCGCACGCATTTCTGGACGCTGGTGGCACGGTTGAACGGGGCTGGCTCCCTGCCGGTGAGGTAGGGAATGAACTGGACCATTCCCGCGATGTTGAACAGGATGGACGGATCGGAGCTGATCACCGACGCCGAGGGGACCACGGTGTGCCCGTTCGCTTCGAAGTAGTCCAACCAGCGTTGTTTGATCTCTGCCGTCTTCAATCCAAGGCCTTTCAGATATTGCCTGTGGTCCGCCCGGCGGATGAGCCCGGCGCGACACTTACTCGTGCGTACCCGCACTTAACAGGGTCTAGTTTAATGGCTCCGTCGCAATATGCGATGTGGCGCGGCGCGCCGTGAATGCACGACTGCCCGGAACCGTGCGGTCCCGGGCAGTCGCGGCGGCGCAATGCGCTGTGGTCAGCAGATCAGCGCGAGTAGAACTCGACGACGAGCTGCACGTCACAGGTGATCGGCACCTCTTCGCGCTTCGGGGTGCGCAGCAGGGTTGCCTGCAGGCCCTCGAGGTTCACGTTGAGGTAGCCCGGCGTTGCGGGCAGGACGTCCTTGTGACCACCGGCGGCGGCGACCTGGAACGGATCCATCGAAGCCGAACGCTCGTGCACCTGGATGGTCTGGCCTTCCTTCACGCGGAAGGAGGGACGGTCCACGCGCTGTCCGTCGACAGTGATGTGACGGTGGACGACGAACTGACGGGCCTGGGCCATGGTGCGGGCGAAGCCCGAGCGCAGGACGAGGGCGTCGAGACGCGATTCGAGGAGCTCGACCATCGTCTCACCGGTCAGACCGGGCAGACGATTGGCTTCCTTGTAGGTCTTGAGCATCTGGGCCTCGCGGATGCCGTACTGCGCGCGCAGACGCTGCTTCTCCTTGAGGCGGACCGAGTAGTCGCTGTCGTTGCGACGGCGGGCGCGGCCGTGCTCACCTGGAGGGTACGGGCGACGCTCGAAGTACTTCTCGGCCTTGGGTGTCAGAGCAATGCCGAGGGCGCGCGAGAGGCGCGTCATGCGGCGATTACGTGCTGGTGCTGGCACTGTCTTACCTTTCATCAATGTGTTCTGCCGCGGTGGGCCCGGCAGGGTTCTCGCCCCGAACGCGACTGTTGTTTCCCCGGATGGGAAAGAGGGATTGAGCGTCGAGATCCGCTCGCACCGACCGCCTTTAGGGTGCAGGCACAACAGCTGTCAATCTTAGCGGGTGCGGGGCGACTGTCGCAAAGCGGATCGGCGCACTCGCGCCTGTGATCTTCCCGACTGATGTCGACGATCCGACTGATTCCGACGATCCTACCCAGCCGAACGAGCTATCGGTGTTCCCTGCGGTCATTGTCGGCAGCCGTCTTCGTGACTGTCGATGGCGGCATCGGCCACGGCGACTCCGGACCCGCCGTAGATGTTGATCACCGCGTGAACCCCGGCACGAACGAAATGTTCGGACTGATCGGGGCGTTGGGCGACCGCGGCGATGGTCCCGGGGAACCCGGCGATGCGCAGCTGCTCGAGGGCGAAGGTGTTCGAATCGTGCAGCGCCATCGCCAGCACGACAGTGTGGGCGCTGCCGCCGACCACGAGGCGGTGCCAGAACTCGTGGTCGGTGGCATCGCCTTCGAGCACCGTGAACCCGTCGGCGCGCAGAGCCTCGACGACGGCGAGGTCGTTGTCGACGCCGATGACGCTCCGGTCGCCGCGCTCGACGAAGCGCTCGTAGGCGCCGCGGCCGATGCGGCCCATGCCGAGGACGACGATTTCCGCGTCCCCGGTGTCCAACGGCCGGTCACTCGCCCGCAGCCGGTCCTCGTTCTCATCCGGCAGAATCGCATCGAGCTCAGCCACGATCGGAAGGCTGTAGGCATTGGCCAGGGAGGATCCGATCATACCCAGGGCCACGGCGAGGGCGATGATGGTCAGCCAATTGTCCTCGAAGAGCCCGTTGTCGACGCCGACGGCGACGACGATGAGTGCGAATTCGGAGAAGTTGCTCAGAGCCAGGCTGGTGCGCACGCTCGTGCGGTTGCGCAGACCGAAGAGCCGTCCCATGAGGTAGAAGCTCGCGAATTTGAACGGCAGCAGGACGACGCACAGGGCCAGCGCCATGAACAGATCCGACCAGGTGGGCACCGCCTGGAGCCCGATGACGACGAAGAATCCGACGAGGAAGAGCTCCTTGACGCTCAGCAGCGACTTCGACAACTCCCCGGCACGCGGGTGGGTGGAGAAGAACAGCCCGAGCACCAAGGCTCCGAGGTCGCCGTGGACGCCGACGGATTCGAAGGCGACGTAGCCGGGTCCCAAGGCCATGACGACGCCGAAGAGGACGAGCAGCTCACCGCGCCCGACGCGGTCGAGGATCCGACGCAGCACCCAGACCGCGGGAACGAGCAGGACGAGGGCGAACGCCCATAGGCTCGGCGGCTCTTCGCCTGCGATCGAGATGAAGGCGACCGCCGCGAGGTCCTGGAAGACGAGGATCGCGATGGCGATCTGACCGTAGTAGGACCCGTCGTCGGAGCGGTCTTCGAGCACTTTGACCACGAGCACCGTGGAGGAGAACGAGAGGGCGAATCCGAGCAGCGCCAAGGTGCCGACTCCCCCGCCGACGCTGACGAGGCCGATAGCGGCGGCGGCTCCGATCGTCCCAGCGCCGAGGAGGACCACAGTGATCATGTGCAGGGCAGCGGTGCCGTGGGCCTCGGGTTGGAGCAGGGAGCGCAGATCGAACTTCAGTCCGATGGTGAACAGGAGCAGAACCACTCCGATGTCCGAGACCTGCTGCAGTCCCGCGAACGCGGTGAAGCCGAAGACGTGCAGACCGAAACCGGCGGCGAGGAATCCCACGAGCGGAGGGATGCGCAGCTCATGGGCGATCAGCCCCAGCGCGAGCGCGGCGGCGATGGTGATGACGATGTCCGCCATGCCGTCCTCCTCGCTCGGCGCCGCCCGCGACGGCTCAGCCCGCCACCGCGTCTGTCACCTAAGTTATCAGGGCCGCAGGAGTCTGCGGAGGTTCTCCAGCCTGTCGGCCATGGACCGTTCCATTCCGTTGCCCGTCGGGGTGTAGTAGCACTTTCCGCGCAGGGTCTCCGGCAGATACTCCTGATCGGCGACCCCGTGCGGATAGTCGTGCGAGTATTTGTAGCCGTCGCCGTGGCCGAGTTCTTTTGCCCCCGGGTAGTGGGCGTCGCGCAGATGCATCGGCACCTGCCCGGCGAATCCGTTCTTCACATCGGCGATCGCGGCGTCCAGGGCGCGGTAGCTCGCGTTCGACTTCGGGGCCAGCGCGAGGTAGGTGACCGCTTCGGCCAGCGGGATCCGTCCTTCGGGCATGCCGATGTTGGCAACCGCCGTCGAGGCGGCCACGGCGATGGGCAGCGCCTGCGGATCGGCCATGCCGATGTCCTCGGCCGCGGAGATGACGACGCGACGGGCGATGAAGCGCGGGTCCTCACCGGCGACGATCATCCGCGCGAGATAGTGCAGGGCCGCGTCGACGTCGGAGCCGCGGATGGATTTGATGAACGCGGAAATCACGTCGTAGTGCTGGTCGCCGTTCCTGTCGTAGCGCAGAACGGTTTCGCTGCTCGCCTCCGCGCAGGCGGATTCGGTGATCGCGATCGGTTCGTCGCCCGACTCCTCCGACTGCGCGGCGGCGATTCCGGCGGCGGCTTCGAGGACGGTCAGTGATCGGCGGGCGTCGGCTCCGGCGATGCGGACGATGAAATTCCGGGCCTCCTCGGTGAGGGTGAACTGTCCGGCCAGCCCGCGATCGGATTCGATGGCACGGTCGAGCAGCTTGCCGACCGCCTCGTCGTCGAGCGGACGCAGGGTGAGCATGAGCGACCGCGACAGCAGGGGCGAGATGACCGAGAACGACGGATTCTCCGTGGTAGCGGCCACGAGCACGACGAGCCGGTTCTCCACCGCCGGCAGCAGGGCATCCTGCTGAGCCTTTGAGAATCGGTGGATCTCGTCGAGGAAGAGCACGGTGGTCCGTGAGTACATCTCCCGTTCCCGGCGGGCGTTCTCGATCACCTGGCGCACGTCCTTGACGCCCGCGGTGATCGCGGAGAGTTCGACGAAGGTGCGGCCCGGGGCATGCGAGATGACATGGGCCAGCGTGGTCTTGCCGACTCCGGGCGGACCCCACAGGATCACCGAGGAGGCTCCCGCCCGGTCTCCCCCGCTGGCTTCGACGAGTTGGTTGAGAGGGGAACCGGGGAAGGTCAGGTGCTCCTGACCGACGACCTCGTCCAGGGTCCGCGGACGCATCCGCACGGCCAGGGGATCCAGGGCCCGCCCCGCGGAGGTTCCGGAGGAACCGGCGAAGCCCGGACCCGGTGTTTCCTGGTCCGGGCCGTCGGTGAACAGATTGGGTTCTTGGCTCATCGGGCCTCGGCGTCGTCTTCCGGTTCGAAGTCGACTCCGGCCTCGGCGCGCTGGGCGTCGGTGATCGGGGCAGGTGCCTGGGTCAGCGGATCGAATCCGCCGCCGGACTTCGGGAAGGCGATGACTTCACGGATCGAGTCGACGCCGGCCAGCAGGGACACGATGCGGTCCCAGCCGAAGGCGATGCCGCCGTGCGGGGGTGCGCCGAACTTGAAGGCTTCGAGGAGGAAGCCGAACTTCTCCTCAGCCTCTTCGGCGGAGATGCCCATGATCGAAAAGACGCGTTCCTGGACGTCCTTGCGGTGGATGCGGATCGAGCCGCCGCCGATCTCGTTGCCGTTGCAGACGATGTCGTAGGCGTAGGCCAGGGCCGCGCCCGGGTCCTCTTCGAGAGTGTCGAGGAATTCGGGCTTCGGAGCGGTGAAGGCGTGGTGGACGGCGGTCCACTGTCCGCCGCCGACGGCGACGTCTCCGGCAGCCTGAGCCTCGGCGGCCGATTCGAACAGGGGCGCGTCGACGACCCACACGAACGCCCAGTCGCCGTCCTTGATCAGACCCGTGCGTTCGGCGATCTCGTTGCGGGCGGCACCGAGGAGGGCACGGGAGGAGGTTGCCTCACCTGCGGCGAAGAAGATCGCATCGCCCGGCTGCGCCCCGGCTGCCTCCGCGAGTCCCGCCTTCTCCTCATCGGAGATGTTCTTGGCCACCGGACCCGACAGGGTGCCGTCTTCGCCGATGAGCACATAGGCCAGGCCCTTCGCCCCGCGCTGCTTGGCCCAGTCCTGCCAGCCGTCGAGCTGACGTCTGGGCAGCGAACCGCCGCCGGGGTAGGCGACGGAGCCGACATAGGGCGACTGGAAGACGCGGAACGGGGTGTCGGCGAAGAATTCGGTGAGGTTGTGCAGTTCGAGGCCGAAGCGCAGGTCCGGCTTGTCCGAACCGTACTTCTCCATCGCCTCGTGGTAGGTGATGTGCGGGATCGGTGTGGTGATGTCGTAGCCGATGAGCTTCCACAGCGCGGTGAGGATCTCTTCAGCCAGCGCGATGATGTCCTCCTGCTCGACGAAGGAGGCTTCGATGTCGAGCTGGGTGAACTCGGGCTGACGGTCGGCGCGGAAGTCCTCGTCGCGGTAGCAGCGGGCGATCTGGTAGTAGCGTTCCATGCCGGCGACCTGAAGCAGCTGCTTGAACAGCTGCGGGGACTGCGGCAGGGCGTACCAGGAGCCGGGCTTGAGGCGGGCCGGGACGAGGAAGTCGCGGGCGCCTTCCGGAGTCGACTTCGTCAGGGTCGGAGTCTCGACCTCGACGAAGCTGTGGGCGTCGAGGACGGATCGTGCGGCCTTGTTGACATCGGAGCGCAGACGGATCATCTTGGCCGGGCCCGAACGGCGCAGGTCGAGGTACCGGTAGCGCAGCCGGGTCTCTTCGCCCACGGCACCGGAATCCTCGGCATGGTCGGAGACCTGGAACGGCAGGGCCGCTGCTTCGGAGAGCACCTCGACGGTGGTGTCGATGACCTCGATCTCGCCTGTGGGCAGGTTCGGGTTGGTGTTGCCGTCGGGGCGCACCGAGACGGTTCCGGTGGCCTTGACGACGGTTTCGTTGCGCAGCTGGTGGGCATCGTCCTCACGGACGACGACCTGCACGATTCCCGAAGCGTCACGCAGATCGATGAAGGCGACACCTCCGTGATCGCGACGACGATCGACCCACCCTGTGAGGGTGACGGTTTCTCCTGCGTTCGCGGCTCGCAGGCTTCCGGCTTCGTGGCTTCGCAGCACCTAGGGCTCCTTTGTGATGTTGTGGTCTAGCGCCTGATCAATGATAGTCGCCCTGCGCTCAGCTCTGGTACACGCGTGGCCAGAGGTCGTCGTCTGCCGGAGTCCATGTGTCCGGGTCCGCCGTGGTCTGCTCCCCCGAGCGGATGTCCTTGACCTCGTGGCCGGACTCACCGTCGGTGAACCAGACGAACGGAATCTCGCGGCGTTCGGCGTAGCGGATCTGCTTGCCGAATTTCGCCGCGCTAGGCGAGACCTCGCACGGGATGTCCCGGGACCGCAGCTGCGCGGCCACGGCGTCGGCATCAGCCCGTCGGGCCTCCTCGGTGACGGCGATGACCACAGCCGAGGGGGTCCCGCGGGTGGCGCGGATCTGTGATTCCTCGCCGAGGATGAACGCCATGAGGCGGGAGACGCCGATGGACATGCCCACCCCGGGATAGTTCTTCTTGCCCACGGTCACGAGCGAATCGTAGCGACCGCCGGAGGACACGGAGCCGAGCTCTTCGTGGCCGATCAGCTGGGTCTCATAGACCGCTCCGGTGTAGTAGTCGAGGCCGCGGGCGATCTTGAGCTGGGCGACGACGACTCCGGGTGCGCGAACGGCTGCGGCGCGCAGCAGCGTCGTCAGCGATTCGAGTCCGGCCTCGAGCAGGGGGTGGTCGACACCGAGGGCACGCACCTCGTCCGCGAAGTCCGGGGAGTCGGATTCGATGGCAGCCAACTCCAGGCACAGCCGCTGCTGCTCCTCATCGGCGCCCGCTTCGGCAGCCAGCAGCTTCGCCACTTCGGCGGGGCCGATCTTGTCGTATTTGTCGAGGCAGCGCAGCACGGCTTGGACGTTCGTCAGTCCGATTCCGCGGGCGAAGCCTTCGAGCAGCCTGCGGTCGTTGACGACGATCTTGATTCCGGGCACGCCGAGCGGGGCGAGACGGGAGAACGCATCGGCCACGGCCAAGGGGATCTCGACCTCGAAGTGTCCGGGCAGCTCCCCATCAGCGATGACGTCGATATCGGCCTGGATGAACTCACGGTACCGACCGGCCTGCGGACGTTCGCCCCGCCAGACGGGCTGAACGCGGGCGGCTTTGAACGGAAAGGTCAGGTCGTTTGCATTGTCGGCGATATAACGGGCCAGGGGCACCGTGAGGTCGAAGTGGAGTCCGAGCGGGTTGCGTTCGGCACCTTCGGAGTGAAGGCGGGAGACGGCGAAGATCTCCTTGTCGATCTCTCCGTCCTTGGCCAACTGGCTGATCGGTTCGACGGCGCGATGGTTGAGGGCGGAGAACCCGTGCAGGGCGAAGGTGTGTTCGAGCGTGTCGATGATGGCCTTCTCGATCACCCGTTCGGCCGGGAGTCGTTCCGGGAATCCGGACAGACGGGCTGACTTCGCCATGGTGCTCCTTGCTTTCGGTGTGGATGCGGCGCCGAGAGGCGCCGCTGAATCGGATGGTATGTGGATCGGGTGGGGTCGACTGCGACTTCGCGGCCGCGAAGGACAGGAGGATCCGAGGCGTCGGTCGCTCAGTCCTCAGAACATCAGTCGTCAGAAGAACGGGTTCGTCGCGAGTTCCGTGCTCACGCGAGACGCCGGGCCGTGCCCAGGATAGATCGGCACGTCCGGGAGCGCGGCGAATGTCCGCAGCGACTCCCGCATGGCCTGCGGGTCTCCCCCGGGCAGGTCGACGCGGCCGATGGCCCCGGCGAAGACGACGTCACCGGTGAAGACGACCTCGTCCGAGCCGTCGGTCACGCGCAGCAGCATGGACCCTTCTGTGTGGCCGGGTGCGGCGACCGCCGTGACGGTCAGTCCGGCGATCTCGACGCTGTGCCCGTCGGTGATGTCGGTCGCGACCGGTGCATTCCAGTCCTGAACGAGCGGGGCCAGCATTGCCGCGAACTGCGGGTTGAGCGTCGTCGCCGGGGATTCCAGACGGTACCGGTCGGCGGCGCCGAGGTGGACGGGCACGTCCCAGCGCGCAAGCACGTTGGTCAGGCCCAGAATATGGTCGGGGTGGCCGTGGGTGAGGAAGATGGCCCGCGGCTCCAGTCCCTCCTCCCTCAGCAGCTTCTCGAGGCCGGGGGCACAGTCGTATCCGGAGTCGATGAGAATGCAGTCGCTGGAGCCCTCTGCGCGCACGGCATAGCAGTTGACGTCGAGGAATTCGGCGTTGGTCGAGAACACATCCATGTGCAAAGTCTATCTACACGCTCGCCGATGGTTATGCTGGGATAACGTCTATCCCACAATCGAGTGATCGGCGGGTGGAATGACCTGCCGGTTCGACCGATGGAAACAAGGTGAGAACCATGTCGACCCCGACACCGAAGCCGACCCCCCGTCCGTCGTCGCTGCCGCGTCCGCAGGCGGCACAGGTGGTCAATGCCAGCCATATCGACCACGACGCCGAGGTGGCTCGCGCGGTGACTCATGGTCGTGCCGATGCGGACGGCAATGTGTTCGTCACCACTCCCGAGGGCGAACGGGCCGTCGGTCAGTACCCGGACGCCACTGCGGACGAGGCGCTCGAGTACTTCGCGAAGAAGTACGTCGAACTCGCCGAGAGCGCGGTCCTGCTGCGCAATCGTCTCTCCGCCGGCGCTCCCGGCCGTGAGGTCGTCTCGGCGGCGAAGTCGCTGCAGGAGTCGCTGCCGGAAGCCAACGTCGTTGGTGATCTCAAGGGGCTCAGCGCTACTCTCGACACTCTCATCTCCGATGCCGAGGCCACGGAGTCCCGGCAGGCTGCCCGGGCCCAGGCAGCCAAGCTGGCAGCCGCCGAGGACCGTGAGGCTCTTGTCGTGGAGGCCGAGACTCTGGCCAAGCAGGAGCCGTCGAAGATCCAGTGGAAGCAGTCGGGTGCGCGTCTGCGTGAGCTCTTCGCCCAGTGGAAGGACATGCAGCGCAGCGGACCGCGTCTGCCGCGTGCCGTCGATCAGGAGCTGTGGGGCCGGTTCTCCCAGGCCAGGAACACCTTCGAGCACAAGCGCAAGGAGTTCTTCGCCGAACTCGACAAGGTCAATGCCGAAGGCAAAAGGATCAAGGAGAAGATCGTCGCCGAGGCGGAATCGCTGTCGGCTTCGACCGATTTCCGCACCGTGTCCCAGAAGTACAAGGACCTGATGAGCCAGTGGAAGCGCGCCCCGCGTGCGTCGCGGAAGGACGATGACGCGCTGTGGGCCCGGTTCCGGGCGGCACAGGACGTGTTCTTCTCCGCCCGTGATGCGGAGAACGCCGCCCTGGATGAGGAGTTCAAGGGCAACCTCGTCGTCAAGGAAGAGCTGCTGAAGAAGGCTCAGGCGCTGCTGCCGATCACCGATCCGGTGGCGGCCAAGCGCGAGTTGCGCACCATCCAGGACCAGTGGGAGGACGCGGGAAAGGTTCCTCGCGCCGATATCTCCCGGATGGAGAACGGACTGCGCGATGTCGAACGTGCACTCGCCGACGCAGAGGAGGCCGCGTGGCAGCGCAGCAACCCGGAGACGAAGGCCCGCACCTCGGGTGCGCTGAGCCAGCTCGACGAGTCGATCGTCGACCTGGAGAGGAAGCTCGAGGCCGCGAAGTCCGGCGGCGATGAGAAGACCGTCGCCGCGGCCCAGGAGGCTCTTGACGCTCGCCGCGCCTGGCGGGATCAGCTCGCCCAGACCGCCGCAGAACTCGACTGAGACCGCAACTCGACTGGGGCTTGGGCACTCGTCCACAGCTTCTGACGTTCGAGTCAGCACCTGTCCACAGGCGCTCACCGAAGTCTTGTCTACGCCTCCACATCCGACGATAGTTCGGGTATGGAGGCGTTGTTTCATCTGCGGGACTTCGGGTACGAGCAGCTCACCGAGCTCACCCTCGACGGGCTGCTCATCCGACTGACCGAATCGACATGGGTGCGCAAGGGCGCCATCCTCTCACCCGCAGAGCGGATGGCCGCCCTGCATTCGCTCATCCCGCCCGGACTCGCGCTCTCCCACGACAGCGCCTGGTGGGTGCACCGCGGACTCGGCAGAGCTCCCGCTCCGCTGAGCTTCATCACGCTGCCCAGACGCCGGTGGATCGCCGATGACGGTTTCGACGTCCACGAGACGAATCTGGCGCAGGATGACTGGTGCCTCATCGACGAGCTGCCGATCACCACGGAGGAACGCACGCTCTACGATCTGCTCTTCCCCCATTTCCGGAACTGGTCGGCGGAGTCGCCGCGGGCGCTCAAGGGCATCATCGCGGAGATCCCCAGCGGTCTGCGTCAGCGTCTCCGGGACTACCTCACCGAGGTGGCCCGTCGACCGTTCGTCGCCCAGATGCGCGAGGCCTTGGACCGGGAGGGTCAGCCGCCGGAGATGCGGTAGACGTCGAAGACGCCTTCGACCTTGCGCACGGCCGAGAGCACGGTGTCCAGGTGGCTGGCGTCGCTCATCTCGAAGACGAACTTCGACTGTGCCACACGAGCCCTGGAGGTGCCGACCGACGCCGACAGGATATTCACATGGGTCTCGGTGAGCACCTTGGTGATGTCGGAGAGGAGACCGGCGCGGTCGAGGGCCTCGACCTGGATCTGGACGAGGTAGATTCCGCTCGTCTTCTCGCCCCAGGACACCTCGACCATGCGTTCGGGCTCCCGTTTGAGTGAGGTGACGTTCGGGCAGTCGACGCGATGGACGGAGACGCCCGAACCGCGGGTGACGAAGCCGAGGATCTCGTCTCCCGGCACCGGGGTGCAGCATCGGGCGAGCTTGACGAGCACATCGTCGACGCCTTTGACGATGACGCCTTCCGACGAGGAATGATGTCCCGAGGACTGGCCGGTGCGGTTGCGCGGCTCCGGCGGCAGCACGACCGACTCGTCGTCCTCCCCGACCTCTTTGGCCAGCAGATCAACGACGTGCTGAGCCGAAGACACGCCGTTGCCGATCGCGGCATAGAGGGCGCTGACATCGGGCAGACGCATCTCCGTGGCGACGACTTGGAGGGCCTCCTGGCTCATCAGCGACGCGGCGGAGATCGTATGGCGGCGCATCGCCCGGGCAAGCTGTTCGCGACCGTTCTCGATCGCCTCTTCGCGGCGCTCCTTCGAGAACCACTGACGGATCTTGCTGCGGGCACGCGGGCTCTTGACGAAGCCGAGCCAGTCACGGCTGGGCCCGGCATTCTCATCCTTCGAGGTGAATACCTCGACAGAATCCCCGTTCTTCAGCTCCGTGTCCAAGGCGACGAGGCGACCGTTGACGCGGGCGCCCATCGTCTTGTGTCCGACCTCGGTGTGCACGGCGTAGGCGAAGTCGATGGGGGTGGCTCCCGCCGGCAGGCTCATCACCTCGCCCTTGGGGGTGAAGACGTAGACCTCCTTCGAGTTCACCTCGTAGCGGAGGCTGTCGAGGAATTCGTCGGGATCGGAGACCTCGCGCTGCCAGTCCAGGAGTTGTCGCAGCCAGGCGGCGTCGTCGACCTCTCCGGCGTCGGAGACCTTCACAGAGCGGGCGGTGTTCGAGGTCACGGCCTTCGAGGACTTATTCAGATCCTTGTACTTCCAGTGAGCGGCGACGCCGAATTCTGCGCGACGGTCCATCTCGTGGGTCCGGATCTGAATCTCGACGGGTTTGCCGGCTGGCCCGATCACCGTGGTGTGCAGGCTCTGGTACATGTTGTACTTCGGCATCGCGATATAGTCCTTGAACCGTCCGGGAACCGGGTTCCACCGGGCGTGGACGATGCCGAGGGTGGCGTAGCATTCGCGCACGGATTCGACGAGGACGCGGACCCCGACGAGATCGTAGATGTCTGCGAATTCGTGTCCGCGCACGACCATCTTCTGATAGATCGAGTAGTAGTGCTTGGGCCGACCGGTGATGGAGGCATCGATCCCGGATTCCTTGAGTTCGCCCTGGAGCTCCTCGGAGACCGTGGCCAGATACTTCTCACGTTCGGGAGCCCTGTCGGCGACGAGTCGGACCACTTCGTCGTAGACCTTGGGATGGAGAACCTGGAAGGACAGGTCCTCGAGCTCCCATTTGATCGTATTCATGCCCAAGCGGTGTGCCAACGGGGCGAAGATGTCGAGGGTCTCGCGGGCCTTCTTCGTGCTCGACGAGGCCGGGACGAATCGCCAGGTGCGCGCGTTGTGCAGGCGGTCCGCGAGCTTGATGACGAGGACGCGGATGTCCTTGGCCATCGCCACGATCATCTTGCGCACGGTCTCGGACTGCGCGGCCTGCCCGTACGTGAGCTTGTCGAGCTTCGTCACCCCGTCGACCATGGCTGCGACCTCGGAACCGAATTCCTCGGTGAGTTCGTCGAGCGAATACGAGGTGTCTTCGACCGTGTCGTGCAGCAGAGCTGCGGCGAGTGTGACCGGCAGCATGCCGATCTCCGCGAGGATCGTCGCCACCGCGATGGGATGGGTGATATAGGCATCACCGGACTTGCGGGTCTGCCCGCGGTGGGCCTCCTCAGCGACCTTGTAGGCCCTGACGACGAGGTCGATGTCCGCCTTCGGATGGTTCGACTGCAGGGCCCGGATCATCGGGCCGAGCACTCGCGGGTAACCAGGGTTGTTCTGCGCCCTCGCCGCCCACCAGGCTAAGCGGGAGATGCCTCGCGGACGGCGCGAATCAGCCGACGATGCCACACCATCTCCTCTCTCGGGAATCAGACTTCGGCGTGAGTCACCGGTGGGACGTCTGCTCCCCCATTCTTCAAGCGTAGTTCACGCACGGCCTCCTCCTGTGCCTTGACCGCCGGTTCATTTGCGCGGAGGAGGGCGTAGAGGGGGCTCGCGACGAACAGCGTCGAAGCGGCTGCCACTATAGTACCGATGAACAGGGACAGCGAGATATCGACCAGTGTTCCAGCGCCGAGGAGGAACACGCCGATGAAAAGGATGGAGGCGATCGGAAGCACCGACACCACTGAGGTGTTGATCGAGCGCACGGTCGTCTGATTCACGCCGAGGTTGACGAGTTCTGAGAACTTGAGGTTCCGCTTCTCCTCGAATCTCGTCGTGTTCTCTCGGATCTTATCGAAGACCACCACCGTGTCATAGAGCGAGAAGCTGAGCACAGTGAGGAAGCCGATGATGGCCTCCGGGGTGACTTCGAAGCCGGTGGCCGAGTAGATGCCCATGGTCACGATCATCACGACGAAGAGGCCGACGATCGCCGCGAGCGACATCTTCCAGGTGCGGAAGTACAGGGCCATGACGACGAGGGCGATGGCCACGAAGATGACGAGTGCGCGGATCATCTTCGACGTCACGTCCTGACCCCATTCGGGTCCGACGAACGTCGAGGTGACGTCTTCGACCTTCACGTCGTAGCCCGCGACGAGAGCGTCGCGGACTTCCTGCATCTGCGGGTCGGTGAGCTGGTTCGTCTCGATCTGGACGGCCGTGTCACTGGTCGGCGTCAGGCGCGGCTCGACCCCGGAGACCACCTCGTTGATGATCCCTTCGCCCTTGGCCGCCGAGGTATCGGTGACGTGGTCGACCTGGAACTGCGAACCGCCCTTGAAGGCGATGCCGAAGTTGAAGCCGAAGATGAGCGGGACGAGCAGGGACAGGAGGACGAGGACTCCGGAGATGGCCAGCCACAGCTTCGCCTTGCCGACGAAGGGGATCGATGATTCGCCGCTGTGCAGGCGGTTGCCCCAGGCAAAGAACCGTTTCACTTGTCAGCCTCCTTGCCGTCGTCAGCCGTCGAGTCTGTGACGGCATCGTCTTCCTCGGCCCGTCGGGCCGCGGCCTTCCGCTCGGCGATGGTCATTCCGCCCGCCGCGGCAGCGGACTTCGCCGGTTTCGATTCGGCGGTCTTCGACTTCGCGGCCGTGGACGCCTTCGACTCGTCGGTCGTGATCTCCTCCGACTCGGACGCGGCCGCGGTGGTTGTGTCGGAACCGTTCTCGGCTGTCATCCCGGCCTTGCGCATCCGTGCCTTCTCGCGCCGCTTGGCCTCGGGGGTCTTGTCCTTGTCATCGATGGACAGATTGAGCGCTCCACGATAGGCGGCGGGCTTGACCCCGAGCAGACGCGGATCCATTCCGGACATCGGGTGGCCCTCGCCGAAGAACTTCGTGCGGGCCAGGAACTGCAGCATCGGGTGGG
Organism: Brevibacterium sp.; assembly: GCF_052105255.1. Taxonomy (NCBI): domain Bacteria; kingdom Bacillati; phylum Actinomycetota; class Actinomycetes; order Micrococcales; family Brevibacteriaceae; genus Brevibacterium; species Brevibacterium sp. The sequence continues at coordinate 11,933 of NZ_JBQDYQ010000004.1, read as the reverse complement.
TGAACAGGAAGACGACGAGCACGTCGATGATCACGGTCAGACCCAGGGTGAAGGCGAAGCCTCGCACCGAGCCGACAGCCAGGATGTAGAGAATGACCGCGGCGAGCATGTTCACTGCCTTCGAGGCGTAGATCGTGCGCTTGGCACGGTCCCAGCCGACCTCGACCGCGGAGAGCAGATTGCGACCGCTGCGCAGTTCGTCTCGGACACGTTCGAAGTAGACGATGAACGAGTCCGCCGCCATGCCGATTCCGATGATGATACCGGCGACACCGGCCAGGGACAGTCGGTAGCCGTACCTCCACGACGCCAACAGCAGCAGCAGGTAGGTGAGCACACCGGCGACGACGAGGCTCGAAACGGTGACGAGGCCGAGCACTCGGTACTGCAGCAGCGAGTACACGACGACGAGCAGGAGTCCGACGAGTCCGGTGAGCAGACCGATCTTGAGGTAGTTCGATCCCAGGGTCGGCGAGATCTGGTCCTCACTCTGGACCTGGAAGCTCAGCGGCAGCGAACCGTTCTTGAGCTGATTGGCCAGAGTCTGTGCCTCGTCGAGAGTGAAATTGCCGGTGATCTGAGCGTTGCCGTCGGTGATCACCGCGTTCGAGGAGGGAGCCGAGAGCACCAGGCCGTCGAGCTCGATAGCGAACTGGTTGTACGGCTGCTGTTTGCCGGTGATGTCCGAGGTGATCTGCTTGAAGATCTCACGCCCGGTCGAATCGAAGGAGAGGTTGACGGCAGGATTGTTGGTCTGCACGCCGTTGGCTCCCGCGGCATAGCCCGCGTTCGCATCGGCAAGGTGATCACCGGAGAGTTCGACGGGCCCGAGGATGTACTTGGCCTGTCCGTCTTCGGAGCACGAGACGACCGGTTCGTCCGAGGGCTGCTGCTGCCCGCCCGTCCGATTCTTCTTGTTCGTGCAGTCGAGCTCCGAGTATTCCTTGATGATTGTGTCGGTCTGCCATTCGGAGGCGTCCTTCTCGGGATCGAAGAGAGGCCGCGGTGTCGAGTCGGTGACCTTCGAGCCCCCGCTCGAGCCGCTGCCTTCTCCGGACTTCTCCGCGTCCTTGCTCTCCGACTCCGAGGACTTCGTCTCCTCTGTGGACTCGTCCGTCTTCGTCGCCGAGCCGCCGGCCTCGACGACATCGCCGCCGCCGGACGGAGCCTGATCCTCTCCCTGTCCGTCGCCCTGTGAGTCGGCGCCGGTGAGATCCTCGAGGCGTTTGCGCTCTTCGTCGCTCAGCCCGTCATCGGCGCCCGACTCCTCGCCGCTGCTCTCCTGCTCCTTCTGGATCTGCTCCTGTGAACGCGGGTCACCGACCAGCGCCACACGACGGAACACGAGCTGAGCCGACGAACGCACGAGGTTGCGTGTCTCCTCGTCGGGGTTGCCCGGGAGGTTGACGACGATGTTGCGGTCACCCTGCGTCGAGATCTCGGCTTCGGAGACACCGGTCGAGTCGACGCGCTGACGGATGATCGCCACGGCCTGGTCGAGCTGCTCCTTGCTGATGTCCGTGCCCTCGGACACCTGTGGTTCCAGGATGATCGAGGTTCCGCCCTCGAGGTCGAGCGCGAGCTTCGGAGTCGTCGTGGCATTCGACCAGATGACCCCGCCGGCGATGATTGCGGCCAGGGCCACAGTGATGATGGCCAGCCACAGGAAGCGCAAACCAGGGCGTGGTTTTTCTTCGATATCGGACACGTTTCAGCTTTCAGTCGGGAGCAGAGGGCGAGAACGGATCAGTTCTTCTTGTCGGTATCCGAGTCCGTCGAATCCGTGGAAGCGTCATCCGCAGCGGCGGAATCGGCATCGGTCTCTGCGGCCTCAGCGTCGACGTCCTCGGTCTCCGCAGCAGATTCCTCAGTGCTGATGTCCTCAGCAGCCTCGTCATCCGCCGTGTCCTTCTCGGCGCGCTTGCGTTCGTTCATGGCGTCGAGCTCAGCATCGGTGATGGCCGGCTTCTCGTCATCGGCGGCGGCATCGACATCGGCATCAGCGGCGGGCGTGTCGGCGGCGGGCGCGTCGACCGGCGCTGCGGCCTGGTTGTTCTCGATCTGGCCGATCGCCTGGCGGTGCACGCGCAGGACCGTACCTGGTCCCGATTCGATGGTCACCTGGTTGTTCTCTTCGTCGATGGAGAGCACGGTGCCGAAGACACCGAAGGTCGTCATCACGGTTGCGCCGGGCACGAGACCCGATTTGATCTGCTCCGCACGCGCTTTCTGCTTACGCCGAGAATTGAACAGGAAAAAGATCAGCAGCGCGGCAAGCGCAAGAGGGATCAGCAAATCCACAGATATCAGCCTTTCATATGAATGAATCAGTGAACCAGCTTAGTTCGTCCTCACCTCTCATAGCGAACTCAAATGCGCGGTTCAGAACTCATAGTTTGCTGGGATCTGCATTTTCAGGTGATTCCAGGCGGCCGAGGTGGCCACCCGTCCCCGTGGGGTGCGGCTGATCAGCCCTTCCCGCACGAGGTACGGCTCGGACACGGTTTCGACGGTGTCGGCTTCTTCGCCCACGGATACAGCGAGGGTTCCCAGCCCGACCGGGCCTCCGCCGAAGCGCTGGCACAGCACCTGCAGAACCGAGCGGTCGAGTCGGTCGAGACCGAGTTCGTCGACCTCGTAGACGCGCAGGGCGTTGGTGGCGGCTTCCTCGTCGATGATTCCGCTCCCGCGCACCTGTGCCCAGTCGCGGACGCGGCGCAGCAGTCGATTCGCGATTCGCGGGGTGCCCCGCGAACGTGTGGAGATCTCTTCGAGCCCGGCGAGCTCGGATTCGATGCCGAGCATCCGGGCCGAACGCCTGAGAACCGTGAGCAGGTCGGCGCTCGAATAGAAGTCGAGCAGGGCGGTGAAGCCGAAGCGGTCGCGCAGCGGCGCCGGAAGCAGACCGGACCGGGTCGTGGCGCCGACGAGAGTGAACTGCGGGAGATCGAGCGGAATGGCGGTCGCGCCGGGTCCTTTGCCGACGATGACATCGACTCGGAAGTCCTCCATCGCCACATAGAGCATCTCCTCCGCGGCACGGGCCATCCGGTGGATCTCATCGATGAAGAGGACTTCGCCTTCCTCGAGGGAGGACAGGATCGCTGCGAGGTCGCCGGCATGCTGGACGGCAGGGCCGGAGGTCACCCGCAGGCTCGCGTTCATCTCATGGGCGATGATCATTGCCAGAGTGGTCTTGCCGAGCCCGGGAGGACCGGAGAGCAGCACATGGTCGGGAGCCTTCTGCCTGGCCTTCGCGGCGTCGAGGACGAGGGAGAGCTGCTCACGCACCTGCGGCTGGCCGATGAAGTCGGCCAGGCCCTTCGGGCGCAGCGCCGCCTCGGCATCGCGTTCGGCCGTCTCGGCGCGTCCGGAGACGAGCCTGTCCTGTTCGGCTCCGGTCAAGTCTTGGTCGCCGAAGTCAACCTCGTAGGAGTCACGGTCGAAGGAGCTCGTCATTTCTTCGCACCCAGGACCTTCAGTGCGGCCTTGAGGATCACGGAGGTGCCGGCGTCAGCACCGGTCTCCTTGACGACCTCGGCGACGACCTCCTCGGCCTGCGCTTCCTTCCACCCCAGTCCCACGAGGGCGTCGACGACCTGCTGGTTCCCACCGCCGAATGACAGGGTCGGCCCGGGAGCGGCAGCGGTGAGCTTCGGCAGCTTGTTCTCGAGTTCGAGGATGATGCGTGAGGCGCCCTTCTTCCCGATTCCGGGCACGCGGGTGAGCGCATTGGCGTCCTGAGTCGTGATCGCGGCAGCGAGCTCGTCGGGTCCCATCACCGACAGGATCGCCATCGCCAGGCGCGGGCCGATTCCGGAGATCGACAGCAGCACTTCGAAGGTATGGTTCTCGTCTTCGGTGGTGAAGCCGAACAGCGTCATCGAGTCTTCGCGCACCACGAGGCTGGTGACCAGTTCGATCTCGGCGCCGTGCCGGGTGCCTGCCAGGGTGTCGGGGGTGACGTGGACCTTGCGGCCGACACCATAGGTGAGAACGACGAGGTGGTCAGCTGCGATCCGATGCACCGTACCGCTGAGGAAACTGATCACGGACAGCCTTTCTTAAGGGGAACACGTGTACGAATCCAGGTTAGCAGGCGCCCTCTGCCCCATGCTCACTTGGCGCGCCGCATAGCCTCGGCCCACTGCTTCTGGGCCTTCGTCAGTCCGCTGCCCTGCCGGCCACCGGCCTTGCGTTCGGTGAGGTCCTTGTTCTGCCCCGGCGTCGATTGGGCCGACAGAGCCCCGCGCCAGGAATGGCAGATCGCGATCGCCAGAGCGTCCGCGGCGTCGGCGGGCTTCGGCGGTGCCTCGAGCCCGAGGATCCGTGTCACCATCGAGGTGACCTGCTTCTTGTCCGCACGTCCCGAACCGGTGATCGCGGCCTTGACCTCCGACGGGGTGTGCATGGCCACGGGCAGTCCGCGGCGGGCCGCCAGCCCCATCGTCAGTCCCGATGCCTGGGCGGTGCCCATGATCGTGGAGACATCGTTGCGGGCGAAGACGCGTTCGATGGCGACGACATCGGGACGGTACGTGTCCAACCAGGTGTCGAACGCCTCGGCGATGGCGCCGAGGCGCAGGTCGACGGAATCGGCCGAGGGGGTCCGCAGGACGTCGACGGCGACCATCGTCGCCTTCCGGGCGGGCAGGGTGTCGATGACACCGAGCCCGCACCGGGTCAGTCCGGGGTCAACGCCGAGGATGCGCATCAGGCATCGAGTTCGGCGAGGACCTCATCGCTGACATCGGCGTTCGAGTAGACGTTCTGGACCTCGTCGCTGTCTTCGAGCGCGTCGATGAGGGTGAAGACCTTCTGCGCGGTCTCTGCGTCGAGGCTGACCTCGAGTTCGGGTACGAAAGAGGCTTCGGCCGAATCGTAGTCGATCCCGGCGTCGACGAGAGCGGTGCGCACGGCCACGAGGTCGGTGGCCTCGCAGATGATCTCGAACTTCTCGCCGACTTCCTTGACCTCTTCGGCCCCGGCGTCCATGGTCGCCAGCAGGATGGCCTCTTCGTCGGTCTCCTCGGCGCCCACGGTGATGACGCCCTTGCGGTTGAAGTTGTACGTCACCGAACCGGGGTCGGCCATCGACCCGCCGTTGCGGGTCACGGCCACGCGCACCTCGGAGGCGGCCCGGTTGCGGTTGTCGGTGAGACACTCGATGAGCAGAGCCACACCGCCGGCGGCGTAGCCTTCGTACATGATCGTCTCGTAGTTGACTCCGGAGCCGTCAAGGCCGCCGCCGCGCTTGACCGCGCGGGTGATGTTGTCGGCGGGAACGGAGTTCTTCTTCGCCTTCTGGATCGCGTCGAACAGCGTCGGGTTGCCGTCGGGGTCGGGTCCACCGTTGCGAGCGGCAACCTCGATGTTCTTGATCAGCTTGGCGAAGAGTTTGCCGCGCTTGGCATCGATGGCAGCCTTCTTGTGTTTAGTCGTTGCCCATTTGGAATGACCTGACACTGGTGTTCCTTCCTGTAGTTACAGCCTCTCAAGTCTATACGCTGATCGCCGGGACCCATGCAGACGGCTGTGGGCGATTCCGTGCGGCCTCACGTCGGCGACTCCGTGCGGACTCGCCTCGGTGCGCAGTCGCGGGTTCAGTCGATGACCAGCGGCACGTCGGGAATGGACCCGGCGGTGGACAGGTCGATGAGGCCGAGCAGATTCTTCGGATAGATCGTCTCCGTCGTGGCCAGGAGCTCCTCCCGGGTCCACCAGCGGAATTCGAGCAGGCTGCGTTTCTCGATGTCCGTCCAGACCGCGTCTTCGAGTTCGATGTCCTCGGTGGTGCGGAAGGCGAAATAGGTTTCGACCTGGCGCAGTGACTTCTCCGTGAATTCGAAGACCTCGTCACGAGTGGCCAAGGGGCCGATGAGTTCGTGGGGTTCGCATTCGATCCCGGTCTCCTCGGCCAGTTCCCGGGCCGCCGTCTGCGCGGCCGATTCGCCGAGTTCGGAACCTCCGCCGCAGGTCATCCACCACTGGTGGCTGGGGGTCAGCAGGTCTTGGGCCCGGATCAGGAGGACCTCGTCGCGCTCATTGAGTAAAACGACCCGTGAGGCTTTACGAGGTTTCATGTTTCTCCAGTGGTCGGCGGCGAAGGGAGGCAAGTGTTTGCAGAATAATGACGCTGGGGGATTTCGGCAAGAGCACGACAGCGGCCCTGAGAACGATATCGGCTCTGCGCGTTCCCCACCAACTCGACGTTCACGAGGCGGAGTCGGCCGCGGAGACGGCACCAGGTTCAGCCTCGCCCGAGCGATGTCGCTCACCCTCCGGCCGGGTCCGCTCCCCGCCGCTGAGGTACCGGTCCCACCAGTCGAGGATGGCTTCGAAACGCTGCCGGCGGTGGCGGGGCTGCCCGGCCCGGGAGAGCTCGTGGTTCTCGCCGGGGAAGATGAGCATCTCGGTGTCGACTCCGGCTCGCTGCAGGGCCGCGTAGTACTGCTGTGCCTGTTCCAGCGGGCAGCGCAGATCGAGTTCCGAATGCATCACCAGAGTCGGTGTGCCGACCTGTGGGGCGTGGGCCAGGGGCGATTGGGCCGCGATGGCCTCTCGGCTGCGGCTCGTGTACTCCTCGGTGAAGAAGCGCCCGATGTCGGAGGTCCCGACGAAGCTGTCGGGATCGAGGTAGCCGCGTTCGACGATGGCTGCGTCGAAGCGATGGTCCGCGGCGATCGTCATGGCTGTGAGATATCCCCCATACGATCCGCCCTGGATGCCCAGCCGGCTGCGGTCGAGGGTGGGATCGGATTCGAGGGCGTGGTCGAGGACGGCGAGCACATCGGCCATCGCCGGAGCCGCCATATCGCCTTGGACGGCGGTCCCCCAGCTGCGGGTGCGGCCGCCGGATCCGCGCGGGTTCGAATACACGACGGCATATCCTGCGGAGGTGAGCACCTGGGTCTCGTCGAACCACGAATGCGTGTACTGGGCGAAGGGCCCGCCGTGGATGTTGAGGATGACGGGGAAGGGTCCCTCCCCGTGCGGTTTGGCCAGCCAGCCGGTGATCGTCCCGGAAACGCCTGGCACCCGCAGCACCTGGGGTTCGACGGAGTTCGCCGGTGCCGGATGCTCCTTGACGATGACCGTCTCACCCGTCACCGAGGCGGCCCCGGAGTCCGCGCGGGCGTCGAGACCGATCCGGCCGAGGACGGCCGGAGAGTGTGGAGTCGATCCGGTGAAGACGAGGGTCTCCTCGTCGAGGTCGAAGCCGTTGACGACGGTGGTGTCGTCGGTGAGGAAGTCGAGGTCGTCGAGGGCGACCTGTGCGGCGTCGAGGCCGATGCGAACGATCCGGGTGGCTCCGTCGGTGTCGACGGCGGCGACGACCGCTCCCCCGTGGATCTGCGGCCGGATCGGCGCCAGGGCCACGGTCTCCGGGTCGGTCAGCCGCCTCGTGGAGCCGGTCGTCATGTCGTGGAGGAAGAGTCCGGGCATCTGCCCGACGAAGTCGAGTTCGTCCCGGCTCAGAGCGTTGCCGAGCAGCAGCACCCGTTCGGTGTCGATCCACATGTGCAGACTCAGACTCATCGGCGGCAGGTCGAGCGGGTGCGACTCCTCGCGGCCGAGCAGCCACACGGTGCTGCGCAGGTCGGGTCGGCCCCGATCGGGTTCGGCTGCCGCGATCACGCTCGCCCAGTGACCGCCCGGGGAGAACTGGGGGTCGTGGACGTCGGTGTCCGGAGTGGTCAGCAGCGTCGACAGCGGGACCTCGGAGGCCCCCCGCAGGCCGACGGTGCCGAGTCCGGGTTCGGCGAGGTCGACGAGGAAGGCACGGGCCGGGCGGTCGTTCGTATAGCCGAGTCCGTTGGCCAGGTAGGACGCCGTGGTGATCCGGCGTGGGGCCTCTTCGGACGCCGGAACGGCCACGTCGAGGCCGTAGCGGCCGGGTTCGGCGACACGGGCGACGTAGAGCGCCCTGGCGCTGGAGTCGTCGAGAGCGAATTCGGACACCCCGAGGTGGTTGTCCGTGATCTGGTGTGCCGTCTCCAGGCTGTCGCCGACGTAGAGCTGCGGGGCGGCCTTCTTCTCCGCGCTCAGATATCCCGACCAGTTCGGGCCGCACTGCGGGTCCGAGTCCGACCAAGAGTGTGTCAGCCGTCTGGAGCGGTCGCCACTCAAGGCGAACAGCTGGGCGAGGTAGCTGTTGGTCTCGAGGTCGGGTCGCCGGATCGTGATGACGGTGTCGCTGCCGCGCAGCATGGGCGAGGAGTACTCGGCGAGGGTGCCGAGGTCTTCAGGATTCATCTGTTCCATTCCTTTTGCAGCCGTGCCTGCACATCGGCGTGCACCTGCGGCAGGGCCTTGGTCTGAGCGATCACGGGCAGGAAGTTCGCGTCTCCGCCCCAGCGCGGGACGACGTGCTGGTGCAGGTGGGCGGCGATTCCCGCGCCGGCCACCGGTCCCTGATTCATGCCCAGGTTGAAACCGTGGGGTCCGGACACGGCCCGGATCACGCGCATCGCCTGCTGCGTGAAACCGGCGAGTTCGACGGTCTCGTCTTGGCTCAGGTCCGTGTAGTCGGCGACGTGACGGTAGGGGCAGATGAGCAGATGGCCCGGGTTGTACGGGTAGAGGTTGAGCACCGCGTACACGTGCTGACCGCGGGCGACGATGAGTCCGTCCGCGTCGGTCTTCGACGGTGCCGTGCAGAACGGACATTCGTCGGCTCGATCGTCCTTGGGTTTGTCCTGACCGTCGATGTAGACCATCCGGTGCGGGGTCCACAGGCGTTGGAATCCGTCGGGTTCCCCGGGGAACCCGGCGGCGGCCTCGGCGCAGGGAATTCCCTCACCGAGGCGGCCGCCCGAGTGATCCTGAGCGGTTCGGTCCTCGTCGCCTCCGCTCATACCTGGGCCTTGGTCTCGATCGTGTCGAGGATCCGTCGCACCGCCTCGGCGACGGGCACGCCGTTCTCCTGTTCACCGCTGCGGAAGCGGAAGGACACGGCACCGGCGTCGCGGTCCTCTCCTCCGGCGATGAGAGTGAAGGGCACCTTCGACTTCGACGCGTTGCGGATCTTCTTCGGGAACCGGTCGTCGCTGTCGTCGATCTCGACGCGGACTCCGGCGGCACGCAGCTGGTCGGCCACCTCGGCGAGGTAGTCGTTGAACTCATCGGCCACGGGGATGCAGGTCACCTGCACGGGCGCCAGCCACACGGGGAAGGCTCCGGCGTAGTGTTCGGTGAGCACGCCGAGGAAGCGTTCGATGGACCCGAACTTCGCGGAGTGGATCATCACCGGCTGTTTGCGGGAGCCGTCGGCGGCGACGTATTCGAGGCCGAAGCGCTCGGGCTGGTTGAAGTCGAGCTGGACGGTCGACATCTGCCAGGTGCGGCCGATGGCGTCGCGGGCCTGGACGGAGATCTTCGGGCCGTAGAAGGCCGCGCCGCCCGGATCGGGGACGAGTTCGAGTCCGGTCTCCTGGGCGACCTCCTCGAGCACGCTGGTGGCTTCGGCCCACTGTTCGTCGGAGCCGATGAACTTATCCGCCTTCTTCCCGTCCTCATCGCGGGTGGAGAGCTCGAGGTAGAAGTCGTCGAGGCCGAAGTCGCGCAGGAGGCTGAGCACGAAGCCCAGCAGATGGCGGATCTCCTTCCCGGCGTCTTCCTGGGCGACGTAGGAGTGCGAATCGTCCTGGGTCAGGGCGCGGACGCGAGTGAGGCCGTGGATGACACCGGAGGCCTCATCGCGGTAGACGGTGCCGAACTCGAACAGGCGCAGGGGCAGGTCTCGATAGGACCGGCCGCGGGACCGGTAGATGAGGTTGTGCATCGGGCAGTTCATGGCCTTGAGCCGGTACGGTGTGCCCTCCTTGACGACCTGGTCGGACTCGTCGCGGACCTCGTCGACCGACATCGCCGGGAACATGTTCTCGCCGTAGTAAGGCAGGTGGCCCGACGTGTAGTAGAGGGTCTCTTTCGAGATGTGCGGGGTGCCGACGTATTCGAAGCCCTCAGCGATGTGACGGGCGCGGACGTAGTCCTCCATCTCCCGTTTGATGACGCCGCCCTTGGGGTGGAAGACGGGCAGACCGGAGCCGAGCTCCTCGGGGAAGGAGAACAGGTCCATTTCGGCGCCGAGTTTGCGATGGTCGCGACGTTCGGCCTCGGCAATGCGGTCCTGGTAGGCCTTGAGGTCGTCCTTCGAAGCCCAGGCGGTGCCGTAGACGCGCTGCAGGCTCGCATTCGCCTGGTCGCCGCGCCAGTAGGCGGCCGAGGATCGGGTGATGGCGAAGCCGTTGCCGATGAGCTTGGTGTTGGGCAGGTGGGGACCGCGGCACAGGTCCTGCCACACGACTTCCCCCTTGCGGTCGACGTTCTCGTAGACGGTGAGTTCACCGCCGCCGACCTCCACGGAGGTCTCTTCGTCGCCGCCTTTGCCTTTGTCGTCGATGAGCTCGAGCTTGAACGGTTCGTTCGCCATCCGCTCCCGTGCCTCGTCCTCGGTGACGACGACGCGGTTGAAGGTCTGGCCGGACTTGACGATCTGGGCGGCCTTCTTCTGGATCGCCTTGAGATCCTCAGGGGTGAAGGGCTCGGCGACGTCGAAGTCGAAGTAGTAGCCGTCGGTGATGTAGGGACCGATGCCGAGTTTGGTTCCCGGGAAGAGCTCCTGAACGGCCTGAGCGGTGACGTGACCGGTCGAGTGGCGCAGGATATCGAGTCCGGCATCGGAGTCGATGGTGATCGGGGCGATCCGATCGCCTGCCTGCAGCTCGCGGCTGAGGTCGGCGGGTTCGCCGTTCAGCCACATGGCAACGACCGTGCGGTCGGTGGAGAAGATCTCCGTTCCGGTCAGCCCCTCTGTGAAAGGAATGCTTTCGCCCGCGCAGTCAATGCTGTCTGCCACTGATTTCTCCGTTCGTTCCGTGTTCATTCGAGCAGCCCGTTCGGTGGGCGACTCACCCTCAGATTCTAGTACCAATTCGGTTGCGACAAATCAGTTGGGTGACAGTCCGAAGACTGCCACCCATACTGAGTCCGGCGACCCCTGCAGCCGAGCGTTCAGGACCGTCTGGGCCCTGTCACCTCGGGAAACAGAGTGTCACTGCTTGTAGAACTCGAAGTCCTTGCCCTTGCCGAGGTCGTCGACGAGTTCGAGCTTGAGGTGCATCCCATCGATTTCGGCCGTGGGGGCAGCGAAGGCGAATTCATAGGTCGTTTCGCCGCCGGCGGGAACCGGATCGGTGAAGGCCAGGGAGCCCTTGTAGTTTCCGCCGTCGAAGACGTCGTCGTATTCCGTGCTGCCGCCGTCGTTGGCGGACAGGTTCGTGAGAGTCATCTCCAGGTCGGAATTCGAGTTGTTCTTCACGGTCATCGTCACGATGGCGATCTCGCCATTGGTCGATTCGGCGCCTGAGGCGTACTCGCCTGCGGTGCCCTCGCGGACGTTGATCTGTGCAGTGACGTCGGTGCCGATCTCGACCTCTCCGGCCTGAGCGGGTGCGGCGTCGCCTCCATCCGAGCCATCGGAGCCCTGGCTGGGATCCTGTCCGGCCCCCTGGCTGGGATCCTGTCCGGCCCCCTGACTGGGATCGGCGGGTGCTGCCGAGCTGGCGGCCTCGTCAATGGCTTTGCCGAGCATTCCGAGTCCGAGAATGGTGAAGATCACCACGACGATGGAGATGAGAATCGACAGCCCACCGAGGATGATGCCGGTGATGTTGAGGCCCTTGTTGCTGGCGAGGCCCTTCTTGACAGCGGAGAGTCCGACGAAGCCGAAGATCACCGCGGCGATGCCGAAGAGCGCGCCGCCGCCGAACACGAAGGCGCCGAGGACGCCGACGATGCCGCCGATGAGAGCGAGGATGCCCCAGATGTTCTTCGACGTGTTCCCGCCGCCGCCCGGCGGGTACTGACCGTAGGAGGCGTTCGGGTTGGCCGGGATGAACTGATCGGAGGAACCGTCTGCACCTGCGTAG